>QKHF01000180.1 GCA_003250135.1 Paracoccaceae bacterium
AGCATCAGGCTCTCCCACATCAGCTTCGAGATGCGGTCCTCGTCCGCCTTCAGCCCGTCGATGCAGTTGTCAGTGAAGGCGCCGCAGGCGTCTCCGACCAGCTGCATCGCCTGCAGCAAGTTGTAGGCCATCATTGGCTTGTAGACGTTCAGTTCGAAATGGCCCTGGCTGCCGGCGAAGCCGATGGCGGCGTCGTTGCCCATCACATGGGCGCAGACCTGGGTCATCGCCTCGCACTGGGTCGGGTTCACCTTGCCCGGCATGATTGAGGAGCCCGGCTCGTTCTCGGGCAGGATCAGCTCGCCCAGACCGCAGCGCGGGCCGGAGCCCAGGAGGCGGATGTCGTTGGCGATCTTGAACAGGCTCGCGGCGACGGTCTTCACCGCGCCCGACATTTCGACGATGGCGTCATGGGCGGCCAGCGCCTCGAACTTGTTCGGCGCGGTGACGAAGGGCAGGCCGGTGATCTCGGCGGCGTTGGCGGCGAACTTCTCCGCAAAGCCGATCTTGGCGTTCAGCCCGGTGCCGACCGCGGTGCCGCCCTGGGCCAGCGGATAGATGTTCTCCAGCGCCTTCTTCACCCGGCCGATGCCCTGCTCGACCTGGAAGGCGTAGCCGGAGAATTCCTGCCCCAGCGTCAGCGGGGTCGCGTCCTGCGTATGGGTGCGGCCAATCTTGATGATGTCCTTGAACAACTCGGATTTGACGACCAGCGCGTCATGCAGCTTCAGCAGGCCGGGGATCAGCACGTCATGGGCGGTGGTCGCCGTGGCGATATGCATCGCGGTCGGAAAAGTGTCGTTCGAGGACTGGCTGCGGTTCACATGGTCGTTGGGGTGAACCGGGCTCTTCGAGCCCATCACGCCGCCCAGGATCTCGATGGCGCGGTTCGAGATGACCTCGTTCGAGTTCATGTTCGACTGGGTGCCCGAGCCGGTCTGCCAGACCACCAGCGGGAAGTTGTCGTCCAGCTTGCCTTCGATCACTTCGCCGGCCGCCAGAACGATCGCATCGCCGATCTCCGGCTCCAGATTGTCCAGCGCCATGTTGGCCTGCGCCGCGGCTTTCTTGATCACGCCGAGGGCGCGGACGATGGCGACGGGCTGCTTCTCCCAGCCGATCGGGAAGTTCATGATCGAGCGCTGGGTCTGCGCGCCCCAGTACTTGTCGGCCGGAACCTCAAGCGGTCCGAATGAATCGGTTTCTGTGCGGGTGGACATGGCGGCGCTCCCTGATCGTCTTGTGACTATTGCGCAGCGGTATAGCCCCCTGCGCTCATACGCGGAAGCCGTTCGCGCGCCGCAGGTGCGCCCTCGGCCGCCCACTATGCGGGATTCAGAGCCAGATTTTGATCAGCAGCGCGAGCAACCCCACCGCGGCGACCCCCGCCAGCCAGAAGAGCGCGAACCAGCCGAGGCGTCTCAGCAGGGGCGGCATCAGTGATAGCCGTCCTCCGGCCGGACCTTGCCGCGGAACACCCAGTATGCGTAGGCGGTGTAGGCGAGGATGATCGGGACCAGGACCGCCGCGCCGACCAGCAGGAACTCCAGGCTGTCATCTGGCGCGGCCGCGTCCGCGATCGTCAGAGACGGCGGCACCATGTAGGGGTAGAAGCTGATCCCGATCCCCGCGAAGCACAGCGCGAACAGGCCCAGGCAGGCGAGGAAGGGCTGCGAGTCCTTGTCCTTGCGCAGGCCGTCAAAGGCGAGATAGGCGCAGCCCGCCACCAGCAGGGGCACCATGACGCTGAACAGGATGTGCGGGAACTTGAACCAGTGGTCGAAATAGACCGGGTTGAGGAACGGGGTCCAAAGGCTGGCGATCCCGATCAGCCCCAGCGTGCCGAACAGCGCCTTCAAGGCGATGTCCTTGGCGCGGGCGCGCACTTCTCCCTCGGTCTTCATCACCAGCCAGGTCGCGCCCAACAGGGCGTAGCCGACAACCAGCGCGACGCCGGTCAGGATCGAGAAGAGCGACAGCCAGTCCCAGTCCCCGCCCGCATAGGCGCGGTTGTCATATGCAATGCCCTGAACAAGCGCGCCGAGAGCGATTCCCTGCGCCAGCGCGGCGCCGATCGATCCGCCCGAGAAGGCCCATTCCCAGATCTTCCGCCCGCGTTTCGTGCGGTGCACGAACTCGAACGCGACGCCCCGGAAGACCAGAAACAGCAGCATGGCGATGATCGGCGCGTAAAGCGCCGGCATCACCACCGCGTAGGCGAGCGGGAACACCGCGAACAACCCGCCGCCGCCGAGAACCAGCCACGTCTCGTTGCCGTCCCAGATCGGGGCGATGGTGTTCATCATCAGGTCGCGGTCATCCTTCTCCGGATAGGCGGGAAAGAGGATGCCGACGCCCAGGTCGAACCCGTCGAGCACGACATAGGCGAAGACCGCGAAGGCGATGACGGCGGCCCAGATGAAGGCGAGATCCGATTCCATGACAGCTCACTCCGCCGGATGATGTGAAGGCGCGGCGGCGCCTTTGCGCGGGAAGGACTGGACGGGCGTGATGCCGGCTGTCCGGGTCGGGCCGATGTCGACGTCGTCGCCGCCGGACTTGGGCGGCGAGGCCATCAGGCGGAGGGCGTAGAAGGTGCCTGCGCCGAAGACCGAGAAATAGACGATCACGAACGCCATCAGCGACCAGCCCACGGCCGGCGCGTGCAGCGGAGAGACGCTGTCCGTCGTCGTCAGCAGCCCATAGATGGTGTAGGGCTGGCGCCCGACCTCGGTGGTGATCCAGCCGCAGAGAACTGCGGCGAATCCAGCCGGGCCCATCAGCAGCGCTGCGCGGTGGAGCCAGAGATCCTCATAGAGCCGCCCGCGCCACCGGGCGTAGGCGCTCCACAAGCCGATGGCGATCATGGCCACGCCGACGGCGACCATGACCCGGAAACTCCAGAAGATGATCTCGGCGGGCGGGCGCTCATCGCGCGGCCACTCCTTCAGGCCCTTGATCTCTCCTTCGAGGTGGTGGGTCAGGATCAGCGAGCCGAGATAGGGCACCTCGATCGCATAGCGCGTCTCCTCCGCCTCGTCGTCGGGAATGCCGAACAGGATCAGCGGCGCGCCCTGGTGGGTCTCGTAGTGGCCCTCCATGGCGGCGACCTTGGCTGGTTGGTATTCGAGCGTGTTGAGGCCGTGCATGTCGCCGACATAGGCCTGGATCGGCGCGACGATGGTCGCCATCCACATCGCCATCGAGAACATGATTCGCGGCGCCTCGGCGGCGCTGTCCCTCAGAAGATGCCAGGCGCCGACCGCGCCGACGACGAAGGCGGTGGTCAGGTAGGCGCCCATCACCATATGCGCCAGACGGTAGGGCAGCGACGGGTTGAAAATGACCGCAATCCAGTCCTCGGCGATGAACTGACCGGCCTCGTTGACGCCGTAACCGGCGGGCGTCTGCATCCAGCTGTTCACGCTCAGGATCCAGAAGGCCGAGAACAGGGTGCCCACCGCCACCATCAGCGTGGCGAAGAAGTGAAGATGCGGCCCGACGCGCGCGCGACCGAACAGCATGACGCCCAGGAAGCCCGCCTCGAGGAAGAAGGCGGACAGGACTTCGTAGCCCATCAGCGGGCCGATCACCGGGCCGGCCTTGTCCGAGAACACCGACCAGTTTGTGCCGAACTGGTAGGACATCACGATGCCCGAGACGACGCCCATGCCGAAGACGACCGCGAAGATCGTCTTCAGGTAATTGAAGACGTCCAGATAGGCCTGCCTGCCGGTGACGAGGTGAAGCCCGTTCAGAACCGCCAGATAGCTGGCGAGGCCGATCGTGAACGCAGGAAAAGTAATATGCGCCGAAACGGTGAAGGCGAACTGGAGCCTGGCCAGCTCGATAGCGTCAAAGCCGAACATTCTGGCGATCCTAATCGCGTTATGTATGGCCCGATTCTAAAGCAGGAAAAGAGTTTCAGCCGCGTCACAATCGCCACAGCGTCGATTTGGCGGATCAGTGCTTGCGGAAGGCGTCCAGACTGACGACCTGTCCCGCCCCTTCGGGCTTTTCTTCGACGCCGGGGCGCGCGGCGGAGCGGTCGTGCGGATCGACGGCGAGCTCGGGCGGACCATCCATCTGGTCATCGATCTCGTCGTCTTCGTCTTCGCCGATCGGATCAAACCGCAGTCCGAATTCTACGCTGGGATCGACGAAGGTCTTCACCGCGTCCAGCGGCACCACCATGGTCGCGGGCCGGTCTGAAAAGCTGAGCGTCACCGTGAACCGGTCGCCGGTGACGGCCAGGTCGCGGAACTCGTGCTGCAGTACGATGGTGATTTCGCGCGGATAGCGGTCGCGCAGCCAGTCCGGCATGTCGACGCCGGGATGGCGGGTGTCGAAGGTGATGTAGAAATGGTGCGCCCCCGGCGGGCCGTTCTCGGCGAAAACGCCAAGCGCCTCCGCCATCAGGCCGCGCATCGCGCGCTGCATCATCTGGCCGTAATCGATCTCGCCCGGCATCGCCTGACACTCCCCTCAACGCTCGGGACCTTAACCGATTCTACGGGCGCGGGAAGGGGCGGCGGAAAGATTTCGTAACATTCCCTTTCGGTCCGACCGGACCAGAAATGCGCGACGGTTGGGAAAGCTCAGATTTCAGGAAAGTGCAGGCTTCTGTTGCCAGGCGCCTGCGAGCCCCGCCTAAGGCGGCAAAGCCCTAGGACTTAGGTTTCGGTAGATGGCGCTGCATTACGCAGCGACGGCCACCGGAGCACGGTTGTCATTGGCAACTGTACTTTGCGGGCCGATAACGGTGGCGCCCCGCCGAGCGAAAGCTAACGCCTTTAGACGTCCGTCGATCCTGTTTCGGCCCCTGCATCCCCACCGCCCCCGGGTCCGATCCGTTTATTACGCGCGCGTTTATCGCCATAGTCCCCACGAGGAGGACGCCCTCTATATAAGTTCCCGCGCGGCCGGGGGGAAGGGCGGATGCGTCGGCGGCGCGCTCGCCCGCGCTCTCGCAAGCGGGTAAGGTCGGCCCAATCGAAGGGAGGCGCCCACGTGACTGTTCTTTTCCGCGTGTTTTTCGTGGCGGTGATCGCGGCTTTTTCTCAGACCGCTCTGGCGGAAGAGCCGGTCGACAAGATTTCCGGCTGCCTCGGCCCCTATGGACATGACGCGCAGTCCCAAGACAAGCGCCGCTGCGTGGGTCTCGTTTCGGACGCTTGCCTCAACGCGCCGGAGGGCGAGACGACGCTCGGCATGACCCAGTGCATCGGGATGGAGACCAAGGCCTGGGATGCGATTCTCAACCGCGATTACCGCGCGTTGATGGGCCGACTGGACGAGGCGCAGCAGGAAAAGCTGAAGACGGCGCAGCGGGCCTGGATCGCGCTGCGCGACGCCGATTGCGATTTTCCCAGCGAACTCGTCCGTGGCTCGCTTGCCTCCGTCATGGCGGCTGAATGCTTTCAGACCCACACCGCCGACCGGGTATTGGCGCTGAGGCGCTATATCGATTTCATGGAGTGGTAGACGGACTCACCACTCCCCGGTGTTCTGCATGCTCGCCCAGGGCTCTGCCGCGGGTAGCGCGTCGCCCATCTGCAAAAGCTCGACCGAAACGCCGTCCGGCGAGCGCACAAAGGCCATGCGCCCGTCACGGGGCGGGCGGTTGATGGTCACGCCCCCGTCCTGAAGCTTCCGGCACATGGCGTAGATGTCTTCGACGGCATAGGCGAGGTGCCCGAAATTGCGCCCGCCCGCATAAACCTCATCCGAGCCCCAGTTGTAGGTCAGTTCCACCGACGCGTCGTGCTGGCCGGGCGCCGCCAGGAAGACCAGGGTGAACTTGCCGGCCTCGTTCTCGACGCGGCGAATCTCCTCCAATCCAAGCAGATCGCAATAGAATCGCTTGGACGCGTCGATGTCGGTCACGCGGACCATGGTGTGCAGATACTTGATCTTCATATAGCGTCCTCCTCCCGCTCTGCTACAATCCCTAGTCTCGGTGATTCATTTTTCGAAAATGACCGCATATGGCATTCAGTGACGAATCTAGGGCGGGTGCAGTGGAAGCTCAATTTTTCCGTGGCTTTGACCTAGGGAGGGCTGTCAAGGCGTCCGGGTTCGTGGTCGCACTCGTATCGCTGTCGGTTTTTGTTTGGACCGCCTGGATCTCCGACGACGCGCTGATCACCTTGCAGCAGGTCAAGATGTTCGTGGCGGGAGAGGGCATAGTCTGGAACCCGGATATTCGGGTGCAGGCGTTCACTCATCCCACCTGGTTTTTTCTGCTCAGCGCCGCCCATGCGGCCAGCGGCGCCTTCTACTGGCCGACATTGCTGATC
>QKHF01000090.1 GCA_003250135.1 Paracoccaceae bacterium
CGTCATCGGCCGCATCCGTGGTCTGAAGGTGCGCCTCACCGCTTCGGCGCGCGTCGAGGGCGACGTGATCCACAAGACCATCGCGATTGAATCGGGCGCTCATTTCGAAGGCTCCGTCCGCCGTCACGAGGATCCGCTTGGCGACAACGCCGGCAAGCCGATCCGCCAGCTCGAAGATCGGTCGAAGCCGAAGTCGCAGGCGACCACCTCCAGCAGCGCTGCCGCCACGGCCGCCGAATAAGCCAGGCTCGCCTGACAGGAACCAAAACGCCGCGGACAGAACCGCGGCGTTTTCGTCATTGCGGGATGTTCGTGCGTGCCACCGCGTCGACGCGCCTAAGCGTCCTCGACCTCGATCTCGCCGCGAGACTTGCCCGTGACGTCCATCGCCAGCGCCGCTGCCATGAACTGGTCCAGATCGCCGTCCAGCACGCCCTGGCTATCCGAGGTCTCCACTCTCGTACGCAGGTCCTTCACCATCTGATAGGGCTGCAGGACGTAAGAGCGGATCTGGTTGCCCCAGCCAATATCACCCTTGGCGTCATGGGCGTCCTGAATCGCTTGCGTGCGCTTCTTCATCTCGAGATCGTAGAGCCGCGCGCGCAGGGCCGCCATGGCGTTGGCGCGGTTCTGGTGCTGAGATTTCTCTGAGCTCGTCACCACGATGCCGGTCGGCATGTGGGTGATGCGCACCGCCGAGTCGGTGGTGTTGACGTGCTGTCCGCCCGCGCCCGAGGATCGGTAGGTGTCGATGCGGATGTCCTTGTCCGGGATGTCGATCTCGATCGTGTCGTCGATCACCGGATAGACCCAGACCGAGCTGAACGAGGTGTGCCGCCGCGCCTGACTGTCGAAGGGAGAGATGCGCACCAGCCGGTGAACGCCCGATTCCGTCTTCAGCCAGCCATAGGCGTTGTCGCCCTTGATCTGGTAGGTGGCGGACTTGATCCCCGCCTCCTCGCCGGCGCTCTCGCTCATGAGCTCGACCTTGTAGCCGTGCTTTTCCGCCCAGCGGACATACATGCGCGCAAGCATGTTCGCCCAGTCGCAGGACTCGGTGCCGCCGGCGCCGGCGTTGATTTCGAGGAACGTGTCGTTGCCGTCGGTCTCGCCCGACAGCAAGGCTTCGATCTCCCGCTGGGCGGCAGTCTCCTTGAGCGACTGCAGGGCGGCCTCGGCCTCGGCGACGACCGTCGAGTCGTTCTCCATTTCGCCCAGTTCGATCAGTTCGATCTGATCGTTCAGCTCCTGCGCCAAAGACTTGTAGCCATCGATCGAGTCCGCCAGTCGCTGGCGCTCCCGCATGACCTTCTGCGCATGGGCGGAGTCGCTCCACAGGTCCGGGTCCTCGGCGCGGGCGTTCAGCTCCTCCAGCCGCGCCTCGGCGGTCTCCCAGCCCAGACGCTGGCGCAGCAGCTCCAGCGATTTGGAGATGTCTTGGGCGACGGACTCGATTTCAGCGCGCATGACGGCGTTCGAACCTTTGTGGCGACGGATGAAGGCAGCTAGATAAACGCCGCCCCGGCGGAGGTAAAGGTCCGCCAGGGCGCGGCCATGGCGGCCGGCCGCCTAGTAGAGACCGCCGGAGCCGGCGCCGATCGTCGGGCGCGGCGGCGGCGGAGGATCTTTCCGGGCGGGCTGGGCGGCGCCCCCGCCCCCGCGAGGCGTCGCGGCTTGCGGCTGTTCCGGCTGCGGTTCAGGCTCGGGCGCGGGATCCTGCCTGCGATTGAAATCGTTCAGGCTGAACGCGTCGTCCCCCGGGAAGCCGCCGACAATCGAGCGAACCGGCGCATTGATGGTCGGCACCTTGTCCTTCGGGAAATACTCGATCACGTAATTGTCGCCCGCGGCGTCGTCCGACACACGGCGCCCGGTCGAAAGACTGATCCTGACGGCGACGGCGTCCTTGGGCGGCTGGAAGGCGCGCTTCTCGCGGTCCTTCATCGCGCGCTCCATGAAATCCTGGAAGACCGGCGCGCAAAGGCCGCCGCCCGTACCGCCCTTGCCCAGCGACGTCGGCGTGTCGAAGCCCATCCAGCAGCCCGCCACCAGATTCGGCGTGAATCCGATGAACCACGCGTCCTTGCCGTCATTCGTCGTGCCGGTCTTGCCGGCGACCGGGAAGCCGAGAGCGGAGAGGCGTGCGGCGGTGCCGCGACTGGTGACGCCCTCCATCATTGAGACGAGTTGATAGGCGATCACGCCGCCCATAACCTGCTCGCCGGTGCGCTCGACCACCGGCATTTCCGGATGATCGGCGAAGTCGAAAGAGAGGCACCCGTCGCAAATCCGGCGGTCGTGCCGGAAAACCGTCTCGCCGCGGCGGTCCTGAATGCGGTCGACCAGCGTCGGCTGGATGCGGCGTCCGCCATTGGCGAACATCGCATAGGCGGTGACCATCCGGTAAAGCGTCGTATCGCCCGCGCCAAGCGAGTAGGACAGGAGATGCGGCATGTGATCGTAGACGCCGAAGCGCTCCGCATACCAGGCCACCAGATCCATGCCGACGTCCTGCGCGATGCGCACGGTCATCAGGTTGCGGGACTTCTCGATCCCGATGCGCATCGGCGACGGACCGTAGAACTTGTCGGAGTAGTTCTTCGGCTTCCAAAGTTCGCCATTGCCCTGATCGACCACCACGGGCGCGTCCAGCACGATGGTGTTGGGGGTGTAGCCCTCCTGCAGCGCAGCGGCGTAGACGAACGGCTTGAAGGAGGAGCCCGGCTGCCGGCTTGCCTGTGTCGCCCGATTGTAAACGCTGGTCTCATACGCGAAGCCGCCCTGCATCGCGAGAACGCGCCCGGTGATCGGGTCCATCGCCATGAAGGCGCCCTGAATCTCCGGAATTTGGCGCATCGTCCAGCGGGCCGGCGTCGCCGAGTCCTTCTCGAAAACCGGCTTCACATAGATCACGTCGCCCGGCGACCAAAGCTCGTCCGCCGAGCCGTACTTGCCCCCGACCCAGCCCTTCTCGGAGGCGTAGGTCAGCCGGACGGTTTCGTCCCCGTCAAGTGCGCCCACGCCCACTGTGGCGACGCCTTCGGCGACCTCAAGAACTACGCCGGCCCGCCATCCGGCGAAGGCGTGAGGAACCTCCACGCCGGCGAGTTGCTCCCGCCAGGTCGCGGCGTCGAGCCCCTCGATCTTCGCCACCGGCCCGCGATAGCCGCGCGCGCGGTCGAATTTCTCCAAACCCTCCTGCAGCGCCTCGCGAGCGTAGCGCTGCAGCTTGGGATCGATGGTGGCGCGTATGGTCATTCCGCCGCCATAGACGCCGTCCTCGGTCATCTCATCGATCAATTCGCGCCGGATCTCCTCGCCGAAATAGTCGAAGTCCGGCGCGGCGAAACCGTTCGTGTCGAGCAGGGCGATCGGGACCGCCTTGGCGGCTTCGGCCTGCTCTTCCGTGATATAGCCGTTCTCGGCCATCTCCCGGATCACCACATTACGCCGGAAGGTGGCGCTCTCACGGTTTTCCGGTAGATGGCGCGTGCTGGGCGCGGGTGGCAGGGTGGCGATGAACGCGGCTTCCTCAATCGTCAGCTCATCCAGGTTCTTGCCGAAATAGGTCAGCGCCGCCGCCGCCACGCCATACGCCCGGCGGCCGAGGAAAATCTCGTTGAGGTAGAGCTCCAGAATGCGGTCTTTCGAGAGGTACTTCTCGATGCGGTAGGCGAGCACCGCCTCCTTGATCTTGCGTTCGAAGGCGCGTTCACCGGTCAGCAGGAAGTTTTTCATCACCTGCTGGGTGATGCCCGAGGCGCCGCGAAGCCGAACGTCCCGCCCCTGTATCTTCGCCAGAGCGAACTGACCAATGGCCTTGGCGACAGCGAACGCGTCGACTCCGGGATGGGTGTAGAAGTTCTTGTCCTCGGCGCTGATGATCGCGTTCTTGACGAGGGCGGGGATTTCCTCGATCGGCGTGAACAATCGCCGCTCGCGCGCGTATTCAGCGACGATTTCGCCGTCGGTTGAATAGACGCGGCTCATCGTGGCCGGCTCGTACTTCGCAAGGCCTTCCGTGTCGGGCAGGTCAGAGCCGAACCACCAGATTGCGCCGACGGCGGCCGCAGTTACGACCAGCAGCGCGAGCGTCAAGTTCGCAAGTAATCCCGCCAGCCGCGAAATAATCTTGATCATCCGAAATACCGGGCGCCGATGGCGCGCGCCCTCCCCCCAGACGTTTACATGGGCATCCGGGTCAGGAATTGGCTGCAAATGGCGCCGAAAGCAAGGCCGACGGCCCCTAAGAGACGGTAAATCCCGTCAATGTGACACGCCCCCGTTCGCCCAGACGTCGATCGCCTCGACCATCGCCTGCGCCGCCTTGCGCCGCCAGAGCGGCTGTTGCATGCGCTTCAGGTCCGCGTCGCTGGACAGGAAGCCGATCTCCACCAGCACCGAGGGCACATCGGGGGCCTTCAACACCCGGAACCCGGCCGCGCGCGAAGGTCGCGTCTTCAGCACCCCCACGCTCTTGTCCAGCTGATGCACCAGCGTCGCGGCGAAGCGACGCGATTCGATCATGGTCTCGTTCTGCGCCAGGTCGATCAGCACGCGGGCGACGACGTCGTCCTCATTGTTCAGGCGTACGCCGGCGATCACGTCAGACAAATTCTCCTGAGCCGCAAGTTCGGCCGCCTCATGGTCCGAAGCCTCGTCCGACAGCGTGTAGACTGAGGCGCCATGCGCGTCGCCGACCTCCACCGCATCGGCGTGAAGCGAAATGAACAGATCGGCCCGCGCGCGCCGGGCGCGTTCGACCCTTTCGCGCAGCGGCACATAGACGTCGGAATCGCGGGTCATGA
>QKHF01000293.1 GCA_003250135.1 Paracoccaceae bacterium
CTCAGGCCGCGCCTCGTTAGAACGGACGGCAGCAGGGAAAGCGCATGCAGATCGCGGCTGAAGACGTTGAAAACGCTCAGATCACGCCCATACATGGGCGCGGCGCGCTGGACGTCGTCCGTTGCGGCGCGCGCGGCGCGACGCTCCGGCGGATCGCCGCGGCCGGTCTAAAGACGCCCGCGGGCCTGATCCTCTCCGCCGATTTCGTCCAGTCCTTCGATCCCTCTGCGCCCGGCCCGGACTTCTCCCGCGCCATGTCGGACTTGCTGGCTGAAAGCGGTCCGCTGACCTTGCGCCCCAGCCCGGCGCGCCGCCGCAGCGGAGAAGGGGCCGCGATCCGCGATCTCGCAGATGTGGAGGCCGTCGCCGCCGCAATCGCCAAGGCGCGCGAAGGCTACGACTCCATCACCGGGCGCACGCTGCGCGCCGCCATGGGGCTCGACGAGAAGGCGGGGCTGGCGCTGGTGCTGCAGTCCATGGCCGCCGCGCCCGACCGGGTCTGGTTTCGCCGGCCCGCGGACGGCTGGCCAGAAATTAAGCTGCAGCGCGGGCGGTTTCCAATCGACGCGGTCCCGGTCGACCTCGGCATTCGGCTTGAGGCGCTGTTCGGCGACGCGGTCGAGGTTCAGGCGGCGCTCGGACCGGAGGGGCTGATCATACTGGACGCGTACCCGGCCGCCTTCGCCCCGCGCGCTGGCCTGAAGGTCGCCGTCGATCTGGCCCAGCGCGGCGCGATCACGCGCGAGCAGGCGCTGATGCGCGTCGATCCAACAGCCTTGACCGACGAGTTGCACCCGAGGCTCGCCGCTGGAAACGAGGCGTCGCCGCTGGCGCGTGGACTGGCGGCCTCTCCCGGCGCGGCCACCGGCCCGCTGGTCTTCTCCGCCGCCGCCGCCGAGCACGCCGCGGCCCAGAAGACCCCCGCCATTCTGGCGCGGGTCGAGACAGGGCCAGAGGATATCCGCGGCATGCACGCCGCCGCAGGCGTCCTGACCATCAAGGGCGGGCTCTCCAGCCACGCGGCCGTGGTGGCGAGGGGGCTGGGGCGGCCCTGCGTGGTGGGGCCGCAGGGTTTGACCATCGATCGCGACGCCCGCGCTCTGATCCTCGCGGACGGCCGCCGGCTGCAGGAAGGGGCCGCGCTGACCATCGACGGCACTGCGGGCGCGATCTTCGAGGGCGCGGCGGAACTGACGCCGCCGGAGCCGTCCGCCGCCTTCGCGCTGTTGATGGGATGGGCCGACGAGGCGCGCCGCATGCGCATTCGCGCCAATACGGACACGCCCGAGGAGGCGCGCATCGCCCGCCGGCTGGGCGCGGAAGGCATCGGCCTCTGCCGCACGGAACACATGCTGTTCGCGCCGGGACGGCAGACGCAGATGCGCAGCCTCATCCTGTCGGAGACCGCGGCGGATCGCGAAACCGCCCTGGCGGCGCTGCTGGCCTGGCAGCGGGACGACTTCACCGAGCTGTTCGAGATCATGCGAGGCCTGCCGGTCATCATTCGTCTTCTCGACCCGCCCTTGCATGAATTCCTGCCGCGCCGCCCATCGGCGATCCGCGCTTTGGCGGAGGCGCTGGGACGCAGCGAGGCGGACGTGGCCCGCCGCGTGGAGGAGTTGCGAGAGTTCAACCCGATGCTCGGCATGCGCGGCTGCCGCGTCGGCGTCACCCAGCCCGACATTTACGCCATGCAGGCCCGTGCGATCCTGGAGGCCGCCGCCGACGCCGCCGCCAAGACCGGAGAACCGGTGACGCCCGAGATCATGGTCCCGCTGGTCTCGGCCAAGCGCGAGATGGAGATTCTGAAGGACGTCATCGACGGGGTCGCCGCCGCCATCCGGCGGGAGCGCGGCGACGTCGTTCCCTACCGCGTCGGCGCCATGGTCGAGACGCCGCGGGCCGCGTTGCGCGCCGACGCCATCGCCGAGACCGCCGAGTTCCTGAGCTTCGGCACCAACGACCTGACCCAGATGACCTACGGCCTCAGCCGCGACGACGCCGGGCGCTTCATGCGCGATTACGTGCGGCAGGAAGTGTTCCCGGAGGACCCGTTCCGGTCGCTGGACATGGAGGGCGTGGGCGAGTTGCTCAGCTTGGCCGTCGAGCGCGCCCGGCGCGCCCGGCCCGACGTGATGATGGGGATATGTGGCGAGCATGGCGGCGACGCCGCCTCGATCAACTTCTTCGAACGATCTGGTTTCGACTACATCTCCTGCTCTCCTTTCCGGGTTCCCGCGGCCCGTCTTGCTGCGGCGCAAGCAAGAATCGCGACCCGGTCAGAGGCCGGATGACTTGACCTCAAGCCACCAGAAAATTTGATTCTCACTTAAGGTAGAATCACGGGGATTCAGCGCAGAGCCCTGATGCTGCTGTATTTTGCGGATGCGAAAATTTTCAGGGAATTGCTGCGACTGCGCAGAAATCGCCACATTTGGACGCGGAAATAGGACAGAATTCGTGTCCTATTTGCGACACTATGCTGCGTCGCACAATAAAACCTCTGGAAATTGTTGGCCGCCCCGCCGATATGCGCTATCGAGTTTGAAGCGTAAACGATCAGGCGCGCCGGATGTCTCCGGAAGAGCAAGGCGCCGCGTTCGTCCGGATCAGGGTTCTCAGGCGAGCTCCGATCCAGCGTTAACAAGCACGGAAAAGAACAATGGACGGCTTTGCTATACAAGGCCAGCGGAGGAATACCCTTACGTCTGGCGTCACGGCGTTTCTGATCGGCGCGCTCATCCTTGCGATGTCCGCGACGCACGGCCGTGGGCTGGAGACTTCTGAAACAGTCTACGCGCTTCGCCACCTGCTGGGCGTCACGCCCGTGGATGCGTCGACGGTCAGCGGCGTCAATGACGGTCTGCCGGATGTGGCGCTCTCCAAGGTCTCCGCAGCGCAGCCGAAAGTCGATCTGGCTGTTGCGATGATCGCGCCCAAGGCCGACGCGCTGGCGACCCCTGAGGTCGACGCTGGCGAGCCCGCCGTGAGCACGAACGCCGCCGCCGCGCTGGACGCGATGCCGAAGGCCGAAGGCGGCCCGCAGTGGCAGTGCCTGACCGAAGCGATCTATTTCGAGGCGCGCGGCGAGTCCCTGCGCGGCCAGGTCGCTGTCGCCGAGGTGATCCTGAACCGGGTCGACTCGAACAAGTATCCGAACTCGGTCTGCAAGGTCGTGAGCCAGGGATCGTCCAAGAAGAACGCTTGCCAGTTCTCCTACAAGTGCGACGGCAAGAAAGAGGTCATGGGCGAGCGCGGCGCGCGGGAGCGGGCCGGGAAGATCGCCCGGGCGCTGCTGGATGGCCAGGCCCGCACGGTGACCAAGGGCGCGACCCACTATCACGCGACCTACGTGAAGCCGCGCTGGGCGAAGAAGCTGGTCAAGACGGCCGAGGTCGACACGCACATCTTCTATCGCCTGCCGACGCAGGTGGCGATGAACTGAATACACGCGAGGGAAGAACCTTCGGGACAGTGAGGGGAGCGGGGGCCTATGCGTCCCCGCTTTTCTTTTTGAAGGCGCGGATCAGTCGAAGTCGAGGCCCAGATCCAGCGAGCGGGCCGAATGCGTCAGCCAGCCGGCCGAAAGAAAGTCGACCCCCGCCTCCGCGATCGCCGGCGCGCTTTCAAGCGTGATGCCTCCAGACGCCTCGGTGATCACGCGTCCCGCGGCCATCGTCACCGCCTGCCGCAGCGTATCAGGCCCCATATTGTCCAACAGCACCACGTCGGCGACGCCAACCTCCAGCGCCTCGGCCAGCTGGTCGAGCGTGTCCACCTCCAGCTCGATCTTCAGCATGTGCCCGGCGTAGTCCTTCGCGCGCGTCAGCGCCGCGCGCACGCCCCCGGCCGCCGCGATGTGGTTGTCCTTGATCAGGATCGCGTCATCGAGGCCCCAGCGGTGGTTGCCGCCGCCGCCCAGCCGCACCGCGCGCTTCTCAAACAGGCGCAGGCCCGGCGTGGTCTTGCGAGTGCAGATCACCCTGGCGCGGGTGTGGGCTATGGCGTCCGCCATCTGGCGGGTGATGGAGGCGATGCCCGACATGCGCCCGGCGAAATTCAGCCCCACGCGCTCGGCGGTCAGCAGCGAACGCGCGTCGCCTTCGATCTCCATCAGCACGTCGCCGCGCGCGATCCGGGCGCCGTTGGGCGTTGGCTGGCGGATGCTCAGCGACGGGTCGATCAACTCGAAAGCCAGCGTGGCGGCGTCGAGGCCCGCGGCGACGCCCGTCTCCCGCGCGCGCATCCGGGCGCGGGCCTGGGTTCCGGCGGGAATGGTCGCCTCGGTCGTCACGTCGCCGGCGCGGCCGAGATCTTCGGCCAGCGCGCCGCGAATGGCGGGCTCCATCAACAGACGGGGCAGGGGGGCGAGCGGTTCGCTCATGTATGCGTCTCCTCGCAGCGCGCGCGGATCTCCAGCGCTTCGGCCAGGGTGATGTCGGTTTCTGCGGCGCGGGCCGGATCGGTCTCGGGGAAGTCGCTGCGATAGTGCCCGCCGCGGCTTTCCTCGCGCGCGAGCGCGGCGGCGGCGACCAGCGTGGCGGCGGTGGTCATGTTCAGGAAGGCGCGGCTGACGCCCGCATTCTCCCGTTCCAGCCGGGCGATCTCGCCGAGCGCATGCGACAGGCTCGTCGCTGAGCGTTCCACGCCCACGTCCTCGCTCATAACCTTGCGTAGCGCCGCCACCGCTTCGGGCGGGGCGACCCGACCCGGCCCATCCATCTGCGTCACCGGCGCGGGCGGCGTCAGCGACGGGTGCGGCGCGGCGCTCGGCTCCAACCCGCCGATATCCTCGGCGATGC
>QKHF01000194.1 GCA_003250135.1 Paracoccaceae bacterium
GAGAGGCTCTGTCCGTGCTCAATGGCGCCAATGCGGCGGCGTTGGAACGGCCCGACGGCGAATGGGAAATTCTTCAGTTCGAAGCGGCTACGCTTCAGTCCGGCGGCGAGTATGCGCTCGGGCCTCTGATCCGCGGGCAAAGTGGAACCGACGGTCTGCCCGCGGTCACGATCCCGGCCGGCGCGCGCTTCGTTTTGCTCGACGGCGCGGCGCAGCAGATTCCGCTCCAGCTTTCCGCGCGCGATCTGGAGCGTCACTATCGCGTCGGTCCCGCCTCGGTCGACTATACCGATCCGAGCTATGTGTCGGCCGTCCGCGCCTTTCAGGGCGTCGGCTTGCGTCCCTATGCGCCCGCACATCTTCGCGCCGAACGGAATGCTGGCGGAGACATCGTTGCGGACTGGGTGCGCCGCTCACGGGTCGGCGGAGACAGCTGGCAGGGCGTCGATCCTCCGCTGGGCGAGGAATTCGAGCGCTACGAGGTGCAGGTACTGCAGGGCGCTACGGTGCTGCGAACGGAGTCGGTGGATGCGCCTGCCTTCACCTATTCCGCAGCGGATCAGGCTCTCGACGGCGCCGCCGTCCCATTCACTCTATCCGTTCGCCAGGTCTCGGCCGATTTCGGGCCCGGGCATGCATCCGAGGTAATCATCAATGACTGAGACCACCCATCTTCGCCTTCCCTATCTAGAGGCGGCGCAGGCGCAAAAGCACGTGACGGTGAATGAAGCGCTGGCGCGCCTCGATGCGCTGGTCTCCCTTTCCGCGCTGAGCCGCTCGCTCGCAGCGCCGCCTGCCTCGCCGACTGAAGGCGACCGTTACATCGTCGCTCCCGGGGCGGCGGGCGCGTGGGTCGGTTGGGACGGTCAGATCGCGATCTTCCTCAATGGCGGATGGGATGTGGTCGCTCCGTCGGCGGGATGGCGCGCCTGGATCGCGGACGAGGGCAGGGACGTGCTGTTCCACGGCGGCGCATGGCATGACGGCGCAGCCGCCGCATCGAGCGGCGCGATCATGTCCATCCAGATTGCAACGGAGGATTTCACTCTTCCCGCAGCGGCCTCGGCACAGACATCCGCACTGATCCCGGACCGAGCCGTCGTTATCGGCGTTACGGCGCGAGTGACCGAGCAGATCACCGGCGCGCCCACATGGGCCGTCGGCGTGCCCGGCGCGTCGGGCCGCTATGGCACACAGATTGGCGCAGCGCTGAATTCCGAGTTGAACGGCGTCTCCGGCTCTCCCGTCGGCTATTACGGCGACACGCCGCTCCTCATCGAGGCGGAGACGGGCGCCTTCACCGGCGGCGTGGTGCGCCTCGCTGTGCACTACCTGAAGCTTTCGCCGCCCGCGCTGGTTTGATGCAGCTTCGAGTCTCGCTCGAGGACCTGCTTGCGTGCTGGCGGGCCGCTGTCGCGCATCGCGGGGACGTCGATCCAGAACTTGCTGCCGAGATCACGTTGGCCATTGCGCGAGAGGCGGCGTTCACACGCGCCACGCCGGACGCTGCGTTGCCGGGCGACAAGTCCCTGGCCTCGGCCGCCGAACGGTTCCGATCGCGCGCGCCTCATGCCGCGCCCGCCTTTTCGAACCCGAACGACCTGAGAACGCTCGCCGCCGTCGCGTCGGCGCTCGCCTCCGTGCAGCTGCGCCACACCACCAAGGCCCCCAAAAAAGGATCGCAGTCATGACGACTGAGCCAATTTCTCTTCAGGCGATCTTTGACATCGCCCCGCTCGTGATCGACACGGCGTTCGCCATTATCGCGCTGGCGTCGGCGATCGCCGCGCTCACGCCAACGCCGCGGGATGATGATTTCTGGGGGCGCGCCTATGGCGTGCTTGAAATTCTGGCGCTGAACATCGGTCAGGCCAAACAAGTTCCACCGAACAGGGTAGGCGGTCGCTTTACGCCAAGCTAGGCGCCGCTGGCGCAGGCGACGCATCGCGTGGCGGTCGGATCGACCTCCAGACGCCGCTCGGGAATTTCATCGCCGCATTCAGCGCAATAGCCAAACTCTTCATCGTCCACGCGAAGCAGTGCGGCGCGCAATCTGGCGATTTCCGCGTCGCGCCGACGCGCGGTCTCCTGCGCCATCGCTTGTCGTTGCATCGCATCCATCCGGCTCAGGCGGCCAACGCTCTGCTGATCCAAGGTCACAGGCGCGCGCTCATCATTCTCAGGCGCTGAAGCCTCAAGCCTTTCAAGGCGTTCGGCCACAAGATGTCGAATTTTTCGCTTCACTTCAGGTCGCATCAATTATCCGCAATCGCTTGACTTCGGGCGACGTTCCACCGATCTCCAATGGACGCTAGGTTCTGTGCTAGTCTAGCCGTGCTGAAGGAGACGACCAAATGTCGACCAAGGCGGAAAAGAGCCTCGATCTCTCGCGCCTGGACCCGGTGTGGGTTCAGGTTCGGGCCGGCGCCGAGGAACTGGTGAAGCGAGAGCCGCTCATGGCGAGCCTCGCGCACGCTGTCGTGTTGCATCACCACTCCTTCGAGGACGCTCTTGGCTATCGGATCGCGCAGAAGCTCACGAGCCCGGAAATGTCCGAGCTCTTGCTGAGGGAGATCGCAGCGGAAGCGTTCTCGGAATCCAACGAGATTGTCGATGCGGCGCGCGCCGACGTCGTGGCCGTTTTCGACCGGGACCCGGCCTGCCATTCGTATCTCCAGCCCATTCTCTACTTCAAAGGGTTTCAGGCGCTGCAGTCCTATCGGATCGCGCATAATCTTTGGAAACGGGGCCGAAAGGATCTCGCTTATTTCATCCAGATGCGCACGTCCGAGGTCTTCGGCGTCGATATCCACCCCGGCGCGCAGATCGGGCGCGGCGTCATGATCGATCACGCCCACAGCATCGTGATCGGTGAGACGGCCGTTGTGGGTGACGACGTGTCCATGTTGCACAGCGTGACGCTTGGCGGCACAGGCAAGGAGGATGGCGACAGGCATCCCAAGATCGGGCGGGGCGTATTGTTGGGCGCTGGCGCCGCGGTGCTGGGCAATATCACGATCGGCGAATGCAGTCGCGTCGCCTCCGGTTCCGTCGTTCTCGAGGATGTGCCGCCCTGCAAAACGGTCGCGGGTGTTCCGGCGCGCATCGTCGGCGGCGCCGGCTGCAGCCACCCGTCCCATTCAATGGATCATCGGTTGGGATGACGATCGGAGCGCGGCGGTTTTACTCGATCAGTAATTCGTCCTGCCGCGCATATCCGAGTACGATGCGAGCGCGCTCGTCCAAAAGATCGACGTCGAGATAATTGTCGCTCAGACGCCGGGTCCGGTTTTCAGCGGCGATACGCTCCGTCTGGACTTCCGCCAGCTCAATTTCCAACTCCGCCACCCGGCTGTCCGCCTGGATCAACGCGAACAGTCCGTACTCGCCCTGAAGCGCATGGAATGCGAAAAAGCAGACACTTGCAAAGGCCCCCAATGAAAAGAGGGCGTTCGGGATTCTGCTGTTGAGGAATTTCAGCGACATAAAACTCTGATCACACCTAACGCACGACAAGAAAATCGCAGAAAACGATTTCCTTGAGAAGCCCCTAATTCGTTGAAACTACGAAATAAGGGGCGTTCCTCGCGAAAATTCCAGTGGCGTAACCAGATTTAGCTCTTCAGGATGGACCGGCCTGCGAACAAAGCAGCATCGCCCAACTCCTCCTCAATGCGGATCAGCTGGTTGTATTTCGCCAGTCGGTCCGAGCGCGCAAGCGAACCGGTCTTGATCTGACCGCAATTCGTGGCGACAGCCAGATCGGCGATGGTCGCATCTTCGGTCTCGCCGGAGCGATGCGACATGACGGCGGTGTAGGCCGCACGGTGAGCCATATCGACCGCCTGCAGCGTTTCCGTCAGTGAGCCGATCTGATTCACTTTCACCAGAATGGAGTTTGCGACGCCGCGGTCGATCCCGTCGCTCAGACGCGCCGGATTGGTGACGAACAGGTCGTCTCCGACCAGCTGGCAGCGGTCGCCAATAAGATCGGTCAGCGTTTTCCAGCCGTCCCAGTCATCCTCGGCCATGCCGTCTTCGATGGAGATGATCGGGTAACGCCCCACCAGATCCGCGAGATACGCCGCCATTTCGTCAGAGCTCAGAATTTTGCCTTCGCCCTTCAGGTTGTAGACGCCATCTGCATAGAACTCGGTCGAGGCGGCGTCGAGCGCCAGAAAGACCTCGTCGCCCGGCTTGTAGCCCGCCTTCTCGACAGACTTCATGATGAAGTCCAGCGCGTCGGTCGTGGAGCCGATATTCGGCGCGAACCCACCCTCATCGCCCACGTTTGTATTGTGTCCTGCGGCGGCGAGTTCCTTCTTCAGCGTGTGAAAGATTTCCGCGCCCATGCGCACCGCATCGCGGATCGACTCCGCCGCCACTGGCATGATCATGAATTCCTGAATGTCGATCGGGTTGTCCGCGTGCTCGCCGCCGTTGATGATGTTCATCATCGGGACGGGCAGGGTGCGCGCACTCGCGCCGCCCACATAGCGATAGAGCGGCAGGCCCGAATGCTCCGCAGCCGCCTTCGCGACGGCCAGGCTGACGCCGAGAATGGCGTTCGCGCCCAGGCGGCCCTTGTTCGCCGTCCCATCCATTTCGATCATCGCGCGGTCGATCGAAACCTGGTCCCGAGCATCGACGCCCGCCAGCGCTTCGAAAATCTCTCCATTCACCGCTGAGACAGCCTTCAGAACGCCTTTGCCGCCATAACGCTGCTCGCCGTCGCGCAATTCCACAGCTTCATGCGCGCCGGTCGAGGCGCCGGA
>QKHF01000230.1 GCA_003250135.1 Paracoccaceae bacterium
ACGTCGGTGACGCTGGAGGCCCCGTTCTGGGAAGAGTTCCGGCGGCTGGCCGACCTCGAAGGCGCCTCGATCAACGCGTTGGCCAGCCGGATCGACGCTGAGCGTGACCCCGAGGTCAGCCTGTCCAGCGCCATCCGCGTCTTTGTGTTGATGGCCGCGCTGGCCCGCTAAGCGACGCTGGCGTCACGCGGCGCCGGCCTCCTCGCGGGTTGAGGCGGAGGGGTCCTCCTGCGTCCACTGGTCCAGCGTGGTTCCCGCAAGGAACGCCAGATAAGGCGGCGCCATGGGCAGCACGCAGGGCGAGAGGAAACTCAGGAGTCCACCAGCGAAAGCCGTGGCGACGCCGATCTCGGTTCCGCCGGAGCCCACCAATCCCTCGACTTCTGCCAGCACGGGGAAGGTCTCCAGCATCCAGAAGCTGAGATCGTTGAACCCGCCGGTCAGGAAGCTGACTCCGACCAGCAGCAGCAACAGGCCCATCGCCTTCTCCACCTTGCCCAAGTGACGGCGGAACCGGCGCATGAAATTGAGGAAGGGGTGGATCGCCAGCGCAGCGAGGATGAAGGGCAGGCCCAGCCCCATCGAGTAGACCGCGAGCAGGGTCACGCCCCGCGCGATCGTCTCCTCCTGCGAGGCGAAGAACAGGATCGTACCAAGGATCGGGCCGATGCAGGGGGTCCAGCCGAAGCCGAACGCCAGCCCCATGCCATAGGCGCCCAGATAGGCGCCGCCGCCGCCACTCGCGTGAATCCGCGCTTCACGATAGAACAGGGAAATGCGGAACACCCCCAGGAAGTGCAACGCGAACAACACGATCAGCACGCCGCCCACCTGCATCAGGATATGCTTGTAGGCGCCCAGCGCCTGCCCGACCGCCGACGCCGTGGCGCCCAGCGAGACGAACACGGTGGACAGCCCCAGCACGAAGCAGATCGAGGCGAAAAAAGCGCGGCGCTCCAGCGCGTCTCTCAGCATTAAACTTCCCGGTTTACAATCGCTGCGGCCCGGCTGTCGCCTGAACGCCGGCGAAGTATAGGGCCCACGCGCGGCCGACGCCATGCGATCCGGCTCTCGCGCCCTCACATTGGCGTGGTCTTGCCCCGGCGCGCGCTTGGCGCTAGCTGTCGCGCATGACCAAGGACGCGGCGGAGATCGAGGAACTGGACGCGCGCGGGCTGCTGTGCCCGCTGCCGGTGCTGAAGGCGCGCAAGCGGCTGAAAGCTCTGTCGCCCGGCGCCCGGCTGCGCATGCTGGCGGACGACCCGGCGGCCGTGGTGGATGTGCCGCATTTCTGCGCCGAACAGGGACACCAGCTGATCGAACAGGGCCACGCCGAGGGCGCGCTGGTGTTCGTGATCGAGAAGGGCTGACGTAAACTTGCCTGTCTACCGAAAGGCGTCGCAGGGATCAACGCGATCGAACGGCTCTGTGAACCACAGATAGTCGAACGGCGCGTCAGACGTATACTCATCGTTACCCACCTCGACGAAGGCGACCGAGACAACGTCCAGAACCGGACTGGCGGCCCGCAAATAAGAGGGAACCGCCCGGTCTACCCTCGCATGCCCCGATCCCGTGATCAGAATGACGGGACCCGCGCCCAGCTCGCGCCCGCGCAGGACCGTGGCGGCGAAAGCGGCGTCGCGCAGGCGCTGGGCCTCGACCATCGGCGCGGCCATCTCCGCCGGCAGGGCGTCGCAATGAACAGCGATCTGCTCGGCCTCCATCTCCGCCTGCACGTCACTCGGTAATGGCCGGTTCAGGCCCAGCGCTCCGGCGTCGCCGCCCAGATCCTCGGCGAAAACCTCGGCCGCTCCGCGCTTGATCGCCGCGCGCACGGTCTCCCTGGCGACCGCTGCGCCCAGCACCGGCGCCTCAGGCGCGGCGTCGACTATGGGCGCATACATCGTCCAATCAGGCCAGCCGAGCTTGTCCCAGCCGATCAAGGGCCCGAATGTATCGCCCGACGCGCCGCGCCCGCGAAGCTCCGCCATCTCCGGCTCCTCGCTGGGCGGGATCATCTCGAACACCAGCGCGGATGGCGCGACATGCGATGCGATACGCCGAGTCAACTCCGCCTGGCCTGCATGATGGGCGGGGTTGTCGTGCCGCTCACCCAGAATCACGACGTCGGCCGCGGCCAGACGTGCCGCCAATGCGGCTGGATCAACGACCGCCTTCCCGGTTCCGGCGTCCAGAATCAGCCCAGGCGCCGGCGCAGCCTCGGCGCCGGGCGCACGCGCCTGCGCGCCATTTTGGGCGCACGCCGCCAAACCGAGCAGGCAAAGGGCGCTGACGGCCCGGAGAGCGGGTCTGTGGGTCATTCCGATCAGGATAGCGCCAGCCGCAGTCGATGCGAGTCCCGCAAGTGTGGCGCCGAGGCGCAGGGGCGCCTATATTGCCGATGCCGCGATTTGTCGGCGCGCTTTTCTCCTGACGGGGTTCATGTCGGAAAACTTCATTCGCGTTCTCGCCTTCGTCGTGCTGGCCGTTCTGGTAGGAGTCAGCTCGTGTAGCGCATGGCGTAACAGTGGCGAGCCGGCACCCGCCGTCGTCGAGGCGACTCGCTAATGAGCGGCGCAAAACGTTTCGGGGGGCGGTACAGCTCTGGCGGAGGCTCTGAATCCGAAAACCCCCGCGTGCATGACCCGCACCCTTTCCGAGGCCGCCGCGCGAAATCCGTCAGCGTGCGCGCGCTCGCGCTGTTCATTCTGCCCACGCCTCTTCTGCTCGCCGCCTTCGCCGACATCTCCGCCGGCGACGCGCTTGGGATGGGCGCCGATCTGGCGGCCTACGCCTCCTTCCTGCTCGGCGCGTGGATCCTGCGCGATGGGCTGGAGGCGGAGCGCGCCTATCACGCCCGCGCCTCGGCCAAGCCGCCCGCCTTCCCGCGCAAGATCGTCGCCGCTGGACTGGCTGGACTCGGCGTCGGGATCGCAACCTTCCTCGGCTGGGGACTTGGCGTTGTGGAAACTGTTGTGTTTACCGCCGCCGCCGTCGGCGCGCATCTGGCGGCGTTTGGCCTTGATCCGATGAAAGCCAAGGGGCTGGAAGGGATATCCTCCGCCGAGGCGGAGCGGGTTCATGAAGCGCTGGCCAAGGCCGAAGCGCTGATCGCGGAGACCCACGCCGCCGCCGAATCGCTGCGCGACCGCGACATCGTCCATCGCATCGACCGGCTCTGCGCCGCGGCGCGAGAGGTGCTGCGCACGGTGGAGGAGGACCCGCGCGACCTGCGCCGGGCCCGGAAATTCCTGTCCGTCTACCTGAAGGGCGCCCGAGATGCGGCGGTGAAATACGCCGACGCCCGCGAACGCGGCGACGACCCTGCGATCACCCGGCAGTTCGCCCTTTTGCTGACGGATTTGGAGGCCAGCTTCACGTCGCAGCGCGAGAAGCTTCTGCTCGACGACCGCGCCGATCTTGAGATTGAGATCGAAGTGTTGCGCGACCGGCTTAAACAGGACGGCGTGTAGCGCCGCTTAACAGTGGGAGAGACCCATGAGTGACGAGACCAGCCGCGAGAAGGCGAAAGCCGTGTTGGCCGAGGTTGAGGAAGTGACCCACGCGGTCCTGCCCGAAGTGAAGGGAGAGGTCGTCGCGGTGGAGCAGGCGCAGGGCGAGCACCGCGCCGAGATCGAGCGCCGCATGGCCGAGATCGACCTGTCCAACACCCAGACGATCATCAAGTTCGGCTCCGCCGCGCAGGAGGAGCTGACCGCCATCTCCGACGAGATGCTGGAAGGCGTGCGCAACAAGGATATCGGTCCGGCGGGCGCCTCGCTGCGCGAGATCGTGACCTCGATCCGCGGCTTCGACGTCGACGAACTGGACCCGAACCGGAAGCAGAGCTGGTTCGAGCGGCTGTTCTCCAAGACCAAGCCGGTCGCCGAGTTCATCGCGAAATACGAGGACGTGCGCGACCAGATCGACCGCATCACCGACGAGTTGCTGAACCACGAGACGGTTCTTCTGAAGGACATCAAGTTCCTCGACCGACTCTACGGGAAATCGCTCGACTTCTATGACGAGCTGGCGCTCTACATCGCCGCGGGCGAGGCCAAGCTGGCCGAACTGGACCAGTCCATCATCCCCGCGAAGGAGGCCGAGGTGCAGGCCGCCCCCGAGGAAGAGGGCGTGTTGCGCGCGCAGGAGTTGCGCGACATCCGCGCCGCCCGCGACGATCTGGAGCGCCGGGTGCATGACATGAAGCTGACCCGTCAGGTCACCATGCAGTCGCTGCCCTCGATCCGGCTGGTGCAGGAGAACGACAAGTCTCTCGTCAACAAGATCAACTCCACGATGGTGAACACCGTGCCGCTGTGGCAGACGCAGCTGGCCCAGGCGGTCACCATCTTCCGGTCGCGCGAAGCGGCGGGCGTGGTCAAAGAGGCGACCGACCTGACCAACGAGCTTCTGACCAAGAACGCCGAGACGCTGCAGCAGGCCAACCGCGAGGTGCGCGAACAGATGGAGCGCGGCGTCTTCGACATCGAGAACGTCAAGAAGGCCAACGAGACGCTGATCGCGACCATCCAGGAAAGCCTGCAGATCGCCGACGAGGGCAAGGCCAAGCGCGCGGCGGCCGAAGAAGAACTGATCAAGATGGAGGCGGAGCTGAAATCGACTCTCGCCTCCGCCAAGGCCCGCGCGCAAGGCGGCGCCGCTCAGGGGGAAACGGCGCAGGAATGACGCCTGTCAACTGATCCATTGCGGAGGGACCAATGGAAATCAAAGAAGCTGTCGAAACCGTCGTCATGAA
>QKHF01000178.1 GCA_003250135.1 Paracoccaceae bacterium
AAGGCGGCGATTGCGGCCCGGCCAATCCGCCCGCCGTCCGTGCGCGTGACCAAAGCGTCAGCTTGTAAGGCCGAGACGACCGGCGAGCGCTATCGCGGACCCGCTCCCTGCGCAAACCAGGAACAATTGCCAACCCATTGAAAAGATGGTGGGCGGTGAGAGGCTCGAACTCCCGACATCCTCGGTGTAAACGAGGCGCTCTACCAACTGAGCTAACCGCCCTTCCCTGCTCTGCGCGAGGGCTGAGGCGCGGTTTATCAACCGGCTCGCGCGCCTCGTCAAGCGCCGCCATTCCCGCATTTGTCCGGGGCGAAAGGCGAAGCCGCCGCGCGCAGGCCCGCCGCAAGCGAGAAGGCCGCCCCGAAGAGCGGCCTTCCAAATGCAATCACCGACGAGGGGAAGGTCAGTGCGCCAGTTTGGCGCCCTCGTCCGTCGTCGCGCCCGAGGCGGAGGCGCCGTCAAGTTCCTCCTCCTCGTCCCACTCGATCGGCTCGGGCTGACGCGTCAGCGCGATGTCGAGCACCTGGCGCACCGTCTCCACCGGGATGATCTCCAGACCTTCCTTCACGTTGTCCGGGATCTCCGGCAGGTCCTTGACGTTGTCCTTCGGGATCAGAACGGTCTTGATCCCGCCGCGAAGGGCGGCCAGCAGCTTCTCCTTGAGCCCGCCGATCGGCAGCACGTTGCCGCGCAGGGTCACCTCGCCTGTCATCGCGACATCCTTGTGGATGGGGATGTTGGTCAGCACAGAGACGATGGAGGTGACCATGGCCACGCCCGCCGAGGGGCCGTCCTTCGGCGTCGCGCCCTCGGGCACGTGGACGTGGATGTCGATCTTCTCGAACCGCGTCGGCTTGATTCCAAAGGCCGGGGCCTGGCTGCGGACATAGGACGCCGCCGCGTCGATCGACTCCTTCATCACATCGCCCAGCGTGCCGGTGGTCTTCATCCGACCCTTGCCCGGCAGGCGCAGCGCCTCAATCGACAGCAGATCGCCGCCCACCTCGGTCCAAGCAAGGCCGGTGACAACGCCGATCTGGTCCTTCTCTTCGGCGAGGCCGAACTTGAACCGCGGCGCGCCCAGAAGCTCCTCCAGCTTGTTCCTGGTGACCTTCATGGTCTTGGCGTCGCCCTTGACCAGCACGGTCACCGCCTTGCGGCAAAGCTTGGCCAGCTCACGCTCAAGGTTCCGCACGCCCGCCTCGCGGGTGTAGGTGCGCACCAGCGCGATCAGCGCGTCGTCGGCCAGCGAGAACTCCTTCTCCTTCAGACCATGCGCCTTCAGCTGCTTGGGCAGCAGGTGACGCTTGGCGATCTCCACCTTCTCGTCCTCGGTGTAGCCAGAGAGGCGGATGACCTCCATCCGGTCCAAGAGCGGCCGCGGCATGTTCATCGTGTTCGCCGTGGTGATGAACATCACGTGGCTGAGGTCGTACTCGACCTCCAGATAATGGTCCGCGAAGGTCGCGTTCTGCTCAGGGTCCAGCACCTCGAGCATGGCGCTGGCCGGATCGCCGCGGAAGTCCTGGCCCATCTTGTCGATCTCATCCAGCAGGATCAGCGGATTGATCGATTTCGCCTTCTTCATCGACTGGATGATCTTGCCGGGCATGGAGCCGATATAGGTGCGCCGGTGGCCGCGGATCTCCGCCTCGTCCCGGACGCCGCCGAGAGAGATGCGGATGAATTCGCGCCCGGTCGCCCGTGCGACCGACTTGCCAAGCGAGGTCTTGCCGACGCCCGGCGGGCCGACGAGGCACAGGATCGGACCCTTCATCTTGGTCGCCCGCTGCTGCACGGCCAGATACTCGACGATCCGCTCCTTGACCTTCTCCAGCCCGTAATGATCGGCGTCGAGGATCTCCTCGGCCTTCTTCAGGTCCTTCTTGACGCGGCTGCGCTTGCCCCACGGGATCGACAGCATCCAGTCGAGATAGTTGCGCACCACCGTCGCTTCGGCGGACATGGGCGACATCTGCCGCAGCTTCTTCAGCTCCGCCAGCGCCTTGTCCTTCGCCTCTTTCGACAGCTTGGTGTTCTCGATCTTGTCTTCGAGTTCGCTGGTCTCGTCGCGGCCGTCCTCGCCCTCGCCCAGCTCGCGCTGAATGGCCTTCATCTGCTCATTCAGATAGTACTCGCGCTGGGTCTTCTCCATCTGGCGCTTGACGCGGGACTTGATCTTCTTCTCGACCTGCAAGACCGAAATCTCGGACTGCATCAGGCCATAGATCCGCTCCAGCCGCTCGGCCACGTCGGTGACCTCAAGCAGCTCCTGCTTCTGGCTCAGCTTCACGCCCAGGTGCCCGGCGATGGTGTCGGCCAGACGGCTGGGGTCGTCGATCTGACCGATCGAGGCGACCACCTCCTGCGGCACGTTCTTGTTGAGCTTGACGTATTTCTCGAACTCGTCGGCGATGGAGCGGCTGAGCGCCTCGACCGCCTCCGCCTCCTGCGCGTTGTCGGGCAGGAACTCGGCCTCGGCCTCGAAGAACTCCTCGCGGTCGGAGTAGCTGAGGATGCGGGCGCGCGACTGCCCCTCCACCAGCACCTTCACGGTGCCGTCGGGAAGTTTCAGCAGTTGCAGGACGTTGGCCACGGTGCCGACGTCATAGATGTCGTCCTGTCCGGGATTGTCCTCGGACGCCTCGCGCTGGCTGGCGAGCAGGATCTGCTTGTCGTCCTGCATCACCTCTTCCAGCGCGCGAACCGATTTTTCGCGACCGACGAAGAGCGGCACGATCATATGCGGGAACACGACGATGTCCCGGAGCGGAAGCACCGGATACACGCCGCCCGAAGCAGTCTTCAACTCGCCCATGAAGCCTCCAATCGCGCTTCTCTCGGCCGTTCCAGGTCGGGGGCCGAGTCGGCGCTTGATCCTTGACGTTTATAAGAAGGTGACGCGTGGCCGCCCGAGTTTCAAGCGCGACGCTGGAATTACGGCCTGCGGTCCATTCGGAAAGGCCATATGGGGCCGGACTCGCGCTTGCGCAAGCCAACCAGCCCCATTTTTGGAACAAGTAGTCCGATCAGGAGGCGCTGGCGGGCGCCTCTTTCTGGCGATCCGCATAGATGTAGAGCGGCTTCGCCCCGCCGGTGATGACCTCATCGTTGAGGACCACCTCCTCGACGCCCTCAAGCCCGGGCAACTCGAACATCGTGTCGAGCAGCACGTCCTCTAGGATCGAGCGCAGGCCGCGCGCGCCAGTCTTGCGCTCGATGGCCCGCTTGGCGACGGCCTTCAGCGCCTCCTCGGTGAAGCTGAGCTTCACGTTCTCCATGTCGAACAGCCGCTGATACTGCTTGACCAGCGCGTTCTTCGGCTCGGTCAGGATGGTGATCAGCGCATCCTCGTCCAGATCGCGCAGGGTGGCGATCACCGGCAGGCGGCCGACGAATTCCGGGATCAGGCCGAATTTCAGCAGGTCCTCGGGCTCCAACTCCTCCAGAAGATCGCCGATCTTGCGATCATCCGCGGACTTCACGTCGGCGCCGAAGCCGATCGCCGAGCCCTTGCCGCGCTGGGCGATGATCCGGTCGAGGCCCGCGAAGGCGCCGCCGCAGATGAACAGGATGTTGGTCGTGTCCACCTGCAGGAACTCCTGCTGCGGATGCTTGCGCCCGCCCTGCGGCGGCACGGAGGCGACGGTGCCCTCCATGATCTTCAACAGCGCCTGCTGCACGCCCTCGCCCGAAACGTCGCGGGTGATCGAGGGGTTGTCGGACTTGCGGCTGATCTTGTCGACCTCGTCGATATAGACGATGCCGCGCTGCGCCCGCTCGACGTTATAGTCGGCCGATTGCAGCAGCTTCAGGATGATGTTCTCGACGTCCTCGCCCACATAGCCCGCCTCGGTCAGCGTGGTGGCGTCGGCCATGGTGAAGGGCACGTCCAGGATGCGCGCCAGAGTCTGGGCCAGCAGCGTCTTGCCGCAACCCGTCGGGCCGATCAGCAGGATGTTCGACTTCGCCAGTTCGACGTCGCCGGACTTCTGCGCATGCGCAAGGCGCTTGTAATGATTGTGCACGGCGACGGAGAGTACGCGCTTGGCGGTCGACTGACCAATAACATAGTCGTCCAGCACCCGGCAGATGTCCTGCGGAGTCGGCACGCCGTCCGAGGATTTGACGAGGTTGTTCTTCGTCTCCTCGCGGATGATGTCCATGCAAAGCTCGACGCATTCATCGCAGATGAACACAGTCGGTCCGGCGATGAGCTTACGCACCTCATGCTGGCTCTTTCCGCAGAAAGAGCAGTAGAGCGTATTCTTCGAATCGCTGCCGGATGGTTTGGTCATTCGCTTCTCCCGGCGTCGCCTGCGTGGCGCTTTTCAGCGCCGTCGGCCCCCTCCCGGGCCAGTCGAATCCCGGCGACACCCCATAGGACCACGCAACGTGATGGCGTTTCAACCCGATTTAGCGATCGGGGCCCGCTGAAACGACAGCCCGAGGGCCGCCGTCACGCAGATGTCACTTGTCGCTTTCAGGCTCCGGACGGGCCGAGACGATGTGGTCGATCAGCCCAAACTCCTTGGCGCGCTCGGCGGTCATGAAGTTGTCGCGGTCCAGCGCGTTCTCCACCGCCTCGTAGCTCTGCCCGGTATGCACCTCGTAGATCTCGTTCAGGCGCCTCTTCAGGTTCAGCACTTCCTGCGCGTGAATCGCGATGTCGGAAGCCTGGCCCTGGAAGCCGCTGGAGGGCTGGTGCACCATGATCCGGCTGTTGGGCAGCGAGTAGCGCATGTCCTTGTCGCC
>QKHF01000138.1 GCA_003250135.1 Paracoccaceae bacterium
TGTTGACCAGACTTAGTTGGTGACCTGGTTGGCTTCCTGCGCGGCGGCGATCATGTCGGCGCCCACATCGCCTTCAAACTTCGCCCAGACCGGCTTCATGGCCTCGACCCAAGCCTGACGCTGCTCCGGCGTCAGCTCGCGCACGACGGCGCCGGTCTCGATGATCGCCTGCTTGGACTTCTCTTCGATCGCAGTCACCTCGGCGTTCCGCTCGGCGGTGACTTCGTCGATGATCGTCCTCAGCTGATCGCGCACGTCGGCGTCCAGGCCGTCCCAGAACTCGGTCGAGGTCACGAGCATGTAGTCGAGAACGCCGTGGTTGGTCTCGGTGACGCCGTCCTGCACCTCGAAGAACTTCTGGCCGTAGGTGTTGGACCAGGTGTTCTCCTGACCGTCGACGACGCCGGTCTGCAGAGCGCCATAGACCTCGGAGAACGCCATCTTCTGCGGCGCGCCGCCGATCGCCTCCATCTGCGCGACCAGCACGTCAGAGGGCTGCACGCGGAACTTGAGGCCGTTCGCGTCCGCCGGGACCAGCAGCGGCTTGTTGGCCGACATCTGCTTCATGCCCGAGTGCCAGTAGGCGAGGCCCTGAAGGCCGCGACGCTTCATCGAGTCCAGCAGAGCCTGGCCGGTCTCGCTGGCCTGGAACCGGTCGACCGCAGCGATGTCGTTGAACAGGAACGGCAGGTCGAAGATGCGAACCTTCTTGGTGAAGGTCTCGAACTTCGACAGCGACGGCGCCGCCATCTGCACGTCGCCGCGCAGCATCGCCTCAAGCACCTTGTCGTCGTCATAGAGCGACGAGTTGCCGAAAACCTCCATGCAGACCTTGCCGTTCATTTCTTCGTTCACGCGCTTCTCGAGCAGCGCGGCGGCCAGGCCCTTGGGGTGCTTGTCGGTGTTGGTGACGTGGCTGAGTTTGATGTTGATCTCGCCTTCGTCACACGCGGCGAGCGCGGTGGTGGCGGACATGGAAATGGCGGCGGCGGCCGCCAGAGCTACGAAGCGCATATTTTCCTCCCAATGCGTTCGGGGGCTTTTCGCCCAACTGATCGCCCCTTGTGGGACGTCGCGATTATTGATGCGCGGGCGCACAGGCCCCGCGCAAGGTTCAGACACGCAATTTGTGGCACGTTTTTCGCGGCAAGTTATTGCGGCGTTTCGTCCGCCACCCATATCGGAGCGAACGATGGGTGGAATGGCGCACATCCGGCGCGTCCGCACGCCTACTCGGTATAGTCTTCCCGTCGCAGGCCGTGCTTCTGCATCTTCTCGTAGAGCGACTTGCGGCTGAGTCGCAGCGATTCGTAGGTCGCTTTCAGGCTGCCCTCGTTCGCGGCGAGCGCCGAGGCGATGAGCGATTTTTCGTACCGTTCCATCTGCTCGGCGAGGCTCGCTTCTTCGATGACGGACGCGGTTTCATCGACCCCGAGGCCCAGAACGAAGCGATCCGCGGCGTTTCTGAGTTCGCGCACGTTGCCCGGCCATTCGCGCGACGACAGCCCCGCCAGAACATCGGCGGGAACCTCCGGCGCCTCGCGGCGATAGCGCAGGGCCGCTTCCGAGACCAGATGCTGAAACAGGCGCGGCGCATCCTCCATCCGGTCGCGCAGAGGCGGGATCGTCAGGGATGCGACATTCAGCCGGTAGAACAAGTCATCCCGAAACGCGCCCTCGGCCACCAGGTCCGCAAGACTCTCCTTGCTGGAGGCGATGAAACGCACATCCAGCGGCACCGCGTCGTTCGAGCCGAGCCGCGTGATCGACCGGTCTTCGATGACCCTCAGCAGCTTGGTCTGCAGGTCCAGCGGAACGGCGCCGATCTCGTCCAGAAACAACGTGCCGCCACGGGCGTGCTCGAACTTGCCGACGCGGGCGCGATGGGCGCCGGCGAAGGCCCCTTGCTCATGTCCGAACAGTTCCGATTCGATCGCGGCGACTGGAAGCGCCGCCATGTTGACTGCGACGAAGGGCTTTCCGCGTCGTTCCGAGAGATCATGGATCGCCCGCGCCGCGACGCCCTTGCCGACCCCCGTCTCGCCGGTCAACAGCACGTCGATATCGGTCGCGGCCACGGCGCGCAGGCGCTCCCTGAGGGCGCTGACGACCGCCGAGCGTCCGACGATGACCGCCTCAAGCTCGTCACGGTGCTCCAGCTTCGACCGCAACGCGCGGTTCTCGAGCGTCAGCTTGCGCAAGTCGCAGGCCCGGATGGCGGAGTCGACCAGCCTTTGGGTGGCGAACGGCTTCTCGATGAAGTCGTAGGCGCCCTTGCGCATCGCCGAGACCGCCAGCGGCACGTCGCCATGCCCGGTCATCAGGATCACCGCAAGTTCGGGATCCAGCTTGAGCGCCGCCTCCAGAAGCTCCAGCCCGTCCATGCGCGGCATGCGGATATCCGAGATCAAGACCCCCTCATACGCGCGATCGATCCGTTCGAGCGCGCGCTCAGCGCGGGCGAAGGACTCCACCTCGAACCCGGCGAGTTGCAGTCCCTGAGTCACCGCTTCGCGCAGCGCCTCCTCATCGTCCACCACGATGGCGCGCCCTATCCTGCTTCCATCGCTCATCCGCTCGTCCGCCTCATTCCGCCGCCGATTCCATTGGTTCCGCCCGGCGCAGGGTCAGCGTGAACCGCGCGCCGCCCTCCGGCGGGTTTTCGGCCCTGAGGGCGCCCTTGAAATCCCGGACGATGTTGTAAGAGATCGACAGGCCCAGCCCCAGCCCCTTGCCGACATCCTTGGTCGAGAAGAACGGATCGAAAATCTTGCCCAGCGCCTCGGGCGCAATTCCCGGTCCATTGTCCGAGACGACGACCGTCACATCGTCCCCCTCCTGCACCTCGATCGTGACCTGAGGGTCGCCGCAGCCCTCAAGAGCGTCGATGGCGTTGGTCAGCAGGTTCATCACCACATGCTGCAGCCGGACATGTCCGCCCAGCACCATCACCGGGTGGTCGGGGCGGCGAACGGTCGGATGCACCCCTGAGCGCTCGAACCGGCCCCTCAGAAGGTTCATCGCCTCGTCGATCACCTCGTTGAGGTCGACCGGCAAAATCGCGTCCCGAGGCCGGCGCGAGAAATTCAGCATCAGCTTCGACAGCTCGGCCATCCGCTCCGTCAGCCGGGTGATCCGGCCCAGATTCTCTTCCGCAGGCTCGACCTGCTCATGATTCAGGAAAGCGATGGCGTTCTCGGCGTAGGACCGGATCGCCGCTAGCGGCTGGTTGAATTCATGGCTTAGCGCGGCCGACATCTGCCCCAGCGCCGCCAGCTTGCCCGCCTGGATCAATTCGTCCTGCGCCTGCCGCAAATCCTTTTCCGCCTGGCGTCGCTCGACGATCTCGGCCTGAAGCTCCTTGTTCAGGCGACGGAGATCGGCGGTGCGCAGCGCCACGGTGCGCTCCAGCGCGATCTGGGCGCGCTCATGCGCCTTGATCCCCTCCACCAGCCGACGGCGGCGCTGCCAGATGGCCGCGGCGGCGAACCCCAGGGCCGCCATCACCGAGGCGGTGAACAGCGTCGCCGTCAGCGCCTGCGCATGCGCATGCGCCGTTCCGATAAGAATATGCATCGTCCATCCTTCGACGGCCATCAGCGTCGAGAGATGAATGAATTCGCGCACAGGGCTGTCCGACCGGTCGGCGACCGCGGTCACGATCTCACCGTCGCCGGGCGCCCGGCTCTCGCCGCTTGTCAGCGTGATCTCCGCACGGTCCAGCGTCACGCCGCGATACTGGGTGCTGCTGCGGATGCGCGCCTTCACGTCCGAGCCCAGATCGCCGAACGCGCCGAGCCGCCAAAGGGGCTGGCCGGCCAGAAGGATCATGTTGTCGTCATTGGTGACGAACACTTCATAGGAACTCAGCCGCATCTGCTGCTCGATCTCATCGACGCCGACCTTGACCACGACGACGCCGACGACTTCATGGTCGAGCCGCACAGGATGCGAGAAATAATAGCCGCGCTTGCCGGATACCGATCCGAGCGCGAAATAGCGCCCGAGGCGGCCCTGCATGGCCTCCAGAAAGTAGGGCCGGTAAGAATAGTCCGCGCCGATGAACGTGTTCGGGTCGGACCAGTTGGACGCGGCTATGGTGATCCCATCGCTGTTGATCAGATAGGTGTCCGCGGCCCCGGTCGTCGCGTTCAGAACTTCCAGCTTCAGATTGACCGCCCGTATGTCTTCAGGCCTCGCGTCGGGGCGCAGAGCGTCGCGGATGTCGGGCGCTCGGGCGTAGATCGCGGGCATGGTCTGATAGGGACCCAACCAGCCGCGCACATCCTCGACATAGCGGTCCAGCGCGGCGCGCCCCTCGCGTTCGGTGTCGTCCAGAAACACGCGCAAGGCGGCGGTGTGCGCCGCAAACAGGATCAGCGCGGTCACGCCGGCCGTCAAAAGAATGAGAAACAGGTTCTTCCGCGAAAGCTTCATGCTTCCTGATCTCGACCGGAAAATGGTCTCCGTCAATGGATTTCCGGTCAGCTCATCCGTTCCGCGAGGCGTTTGCAAAGCTGATCCATCGCCGCATAGAGCGCCAGAGTGATCGCCGCCAGGGCGATCGTAGCTGCGAACATCAGGTCGATCTTGGCCCGTCCGTTGGCCAGCAGCATCAGATAACCGAGGCCCTGCGAGGCCCCCACCCACTCGCCGATCACCGCGCCGATGGGCGCATAGACCGCAGCCAGCCTCAGACCCGACGCAAGCGAGGGCGTGGCCGCCGGGATGCGCACCGCCCACATGATCCGCGC
>QKHF01000205.1 GCA_003250135.1 Paracoccaceae bacterium
GGTCCTGGCGGCCCTGAGAGCGGAGCGTTCAGCCGTGGAGGCCGCGGCCGAGTAGACGCCGCGTCACCCGTTCTTCGCCGCGCGCGACTGCGCCGACCTTCTGATGCGCGCCTCTCGGCGGACGCTGAGCACCAGCACCGCGACGCACCCCGCGAGCAGGAAAGCCCCTCCGACGAGGTGCGGCGGCGGCAGCCAGTCAATCAGCGCCGCGGAGGCCAGAACGATCACGAGAATGGCCGCGGTTAGCCGCGCGTCGCTGACGAACATGCTGAAGAGTTCAGAGAGGACGTCCTTCAGAATCGTCATGACGTCGCCTCGGAGGCGGTATTGCGCGCGATGCGCGCCGCCAGCAGGCCCGCGCCAAGGAACAGCGCAGCGAAGACGAACAGCGCCAGGTCATTGCCCGGCCAGTCGACCCCCAGCCCCTCGCCGGTCCAGAAAACGCCAAAGGCTGACAGCATCACGCCGACCCCGAACTTGAGCGTATTCTCAGGCACGCGCGACAACGGACGATGCGCGACCGCGCCGATGATGAGCACGACGACGCAGGCGCCAAGTGCGCCAAGGCTGGCGGGCCACAGCAAGCCGCGCCCCGCGCCGACCGCGATGACGATGAAAACGACCTCGAGCCCTTCCAGTAAAACCGCTTTGAACGCCACGATTCCAGCGATCCAGTCATGCGAGGTTTTCCGGCGGCGGACCTCCGCGCTCAGCTCGGCCGTCTCTCTGGCGAAGATCGCGTCCTCGTCATGCAGGGGGATGACGCCCCCGGCCCGCAGCGACGCCTTGCGCAGCCAGCCGACGCCGAACAGCAGCAGGAGAACTCCGATGACCAGCTGCAGAATATGCAGCGGCGCGCGCTCGATCAGAGGACCAAGGCCCAGAATCGTGGCGGCCAGCGCGGCCAACGCCGCCGCGGTGCCGAGAACCGCAGGCCGCCACCCGCGCAGCGTGGCGACGACGAGCACGATGGTGAACGCCTCCACAACTTCGACCGCCGACGCGAAAAACGCGGCGCCGATGGCGGGGGCGGCGGTGGACCATTCGAGCATGGCGACGTTCATTTGCGCATGAGCGGCGACTCGGGTCCTTTTACCACATGGCGCGCAGAACGCCCCGCCGCCGAGTAGATCGCAATCGCCGTCCAGATCATGCCGAAGGCGATCCCGTGCCACAGAGTGAACGCCTCTCCGAACACGATTACCGCGCAGAAGAACTGCAGGGTCGGGTTCAGGTATTGCAGCAGGCCCAGCGTGGCGTAGCGCAGCCGCTGGGCGGCGGCGGCGAACAGCAGCAGCGGACCACCCGTCAGCGGGCCAGAGGCGATCAGGAGCGCGCTGTCGGCCCAGGAGGCCCCAAACCAGCCGCCGGGCCGGTCGACCAGCGCCGTCCAGCCCTCCACATGCGCGCCATAGAGCCAGATGAGGGCGAGCGGGCTCAGAAGCAGCGCCTCCACCGTCACCGTGGTGATGGGGCCCGCGGCGATGGTCTTCTTCAGCAAGCCATAGACCGACATGGTCGAGGCGAGGATCAGCGCGATCCACGGCGCGGCGCCCAAGCCCACCGTCAGAAGCGCGACCGCCAGCGCCGCGAGCGCCACGGCGCCAGCCTGGGCGCGGGACAGGCGCTCCTTCAGCACCAACACCCCCAGCGCCACGGTCAACAGCGGGAAGATGTAATAACCGAGGCTCGACTCGGTCGCCCGACCGACCTGCACTGCGAAGATGAATGTGAACCAGTTCACGGCGATCAGCACGGCCGCCAGAACCAGAACCGCCAGGGTTCGGCTCGTGGTCAGCGCATCCCTGATCCGGTCGGCCCGGCCGGTGAGCAGCGCATAGCCCCCGACGAAGACGACGCTCCAGACCGTGCGGTGGCTGAGCACCTCCAGCGGCGGGACGTGGGACAGCGCCTTGTAGAAAATCGGCGACAGGCCCCAGATCGTGAACGCGGAAAGCGCGAGGACGACGCCGACCCATGCGTTCGGCTGTTCCGCATTGTCAGGCGCCGTCGTCATCGCCGCTCCAAAGAAAAACCCCGGCCGCGTGGGCCGGGGCTCGTCGGTTCCCTCAGGATATCGACGTCTCGCCTCAGGCGCCCGCCAGCCTCTCGGCCACGTTTTCCCAATTGACCAGATTGTCGAGGAAGTTCTCAAGGTAAGCCGGGCGCTTATTCCGGAAATCGATGTAGTAGGAATGCTCCCACACGTCGCAGCCCAGCAGCGCGGTCTGGCCGAAGCAGAGCGGGTTCACTCCGTTCTCGGTCTTGGTGACCTTCAGGCCGCCATCGGCGTCCTTGACCAGCCACGCCCAGCCCGAGCCGAACTGGCCGGCGCCCGCGGCGGAGAACTGCGACTTGAACTCGGCGACAGAGCCGAAGGAGTCGGTGATCGCGGCTTCCAGCTCTCCGGGCATCGAGCTTTCGCCCGGTCCCATCATCTCCCAGAACTGGTTGTGATTCCAAAGCTGGCTGATGTTGTTGAAGATGCCGTTCTGGGCGACCGCGGTCGCGTTGTAAGTGCCGACGATGATCTCTTCGAGGGTTTTGCCGTCCCACTCGGTGCCCGCGATCAGCTTGTTGCCGTTGTCGACATAAGCCTTGTGATGCAGGTCGTGATGATAATGCAGCGTCTCTTCGGACATGCCGTTCGACGAGAGCGCGTCATGCGCGTAAGGAAGATCGGGAAGCTCAAAGGCCATTGGAAGTCCCCTCCTGAACAGGATGGCGTGGGTGGAATCTCTTTAGGGCGGCGACGCCCGCCGAAGGGCACTATAGCCACCGGCGCGCGGATCGAAAGGGTGAGATCGCCGCTATTATGCGACTTGACCGGTTGCGATCAGGGCGGCGGCGACCCGACGCCCCTCAGAAAGCAGCACGTTGTAGGTCCGGCAGGCCGCCGGCGTCGCCATGAAATCCGCCCCGACGCCATACTCTTCAAACGCTTCGCGGAGCGCGGCAGGAAGCGGCGCGATCTCATCCCCGGTTCCGATCAACAGAACGTCAAACGCCGACGCGCTGTCGAGCACGGGTTGAAAAAGGGCGATGTTAAGTCCGCTCGCGCCCTCAACCGGCCATGACAGGACCCGCGTTCCGATCAGCAGCGCCGAGCCCTGATGCAGCGCGCCGGCGATTCGGAAGCCGCCGTCGAAATAGGCATCGATGGGCGGCGGCCCTTCAAAGCTGATCTCGTTCATGCGCATCGCGCGCCTGAACCGTCAGGGCGCGTCGGGCGAGCCGAACCGAACGCCGCCCGATCCGGCGGTCGGATCGTCGGTGCGCTTCGACCAGTCCCGCTTCACGCCGAAGTGAAGCAAAATGGGCGACGCGATGAAGATCGAGGAATAGGTGCCGACCACGATTCCCCAGATCATCGCGAAGGTGAACCCGCGAATGTTCTCACCGCCGAGCCCATAGAGCGCAAACAGGGCGATCAGGGTGGTGAGCGATGTCATCAGGGTGCGCGAGAGCGTTTCGTTGATCGAGAGATCAAGCAGCTCCGCCAGCCCCATCTTCTTGTACTTGCGCAGATTCTCTCGCACGCGGTCGAACACGACGACGGTGTCGTTCAGCGAATAGCCGACAATGGTCAGGATCGCCGCGATGGAGGCGAGGTTGAACTCCATCTGGGTGACGGTGAACACGCCCATCGTCAGGATCACGTCATGCGCCAAGGCGACGATCGCACCCACGGAGAACTGCCACTCGAACCGCAGCCAGATGTAGATCAGCACGGCGACCAGCGACAGCAGCACCGCGATCGTGGATGCGGTGATCAACTCACCCGAGACCGCCGGGCCGACCACATCGGTGGCGAGCACGACCAGACCATCAAACGCGCCCGTCATCGCATCGGCGACGCGCTGGGCCGCTTCGGACTGGTTGTCGCCATCGCCCGGCTGGGCGGCGATGCGGATCACGAAATCGGTGGGCGAGCCGAACTCCTGCACGATCACCTCGCCCAGACCGAGCCCGCCAGCGACGTCGCGAATCTCTCCGATCGGAACGACCTGAGGGGTGCGGATCTCAATTGAGGAGCCGCCGCGGAAATCGATGCCGAAGTTCAGTCCTTGAACGAAAAGCAGCGCCACGGAGGCGATCACGCCGAGAAGCGAGATTCCGATGCAGATTCGCCGCCGCTGCAGGAAACCGAAATGGGTGTCGTCGGGAACAAGGCGAAGGCGCATGACGGCCGCTCTCAAATCGTAATCTGCTTGGGCCGTCTGGCCTGCATCCACAGGACGACCAGAAAGCGGGTGACGAGAACCGCCGTGAAGACGGAGGTGACGATGCCGGCGCCCAGCGTGACCGAGAAGCCCTGAACCGGCCCGGAGCCGAGCGAGAACAGGATCACCGCGACGATGAAGGTGGTCACGTTCGCGTCCACGATGGCGGAGAAGGCGCGTTCATACCCGGTTTCAATCGCTTGCGCCGGCTTCTTTACATTCTTCAGCTCTTCTCGGATGCGCTCGAATATCAGCACGTTGGCGTCGACCGCCATGCCGATGGTCAACACGATGCCCGCGATGCCGGGCAAGGTCAGCGTCGCGCCCGCGGCCGACAAGAGGCCGAAGATCATCGCGACGTTGAAGGTGAGCGCGATATCCGCGAGGACGCCGAACCAGCCATAGCTGAGCACCATGAAGACCAGAACGGCGACGCCGGCGACCACGGCCGCGGCCTTGCCAGCGGCGATCGAGTCGGCGCCCAGAACCGGACCCACCGTGCTGGAGGATTTCACTTTGATCTCGGCGGGCAGCGCGCCGGAGCGTAGGAGAATCGCCAGCGTGGCTGCGCTCTCCACATTGAAGCTTCCGGTGATCTGGCCCGAGCCGCCCAGAATGGCGCTGATGATGCGAGGGGCCGAAATCACCTCGCCGTCCAGCACGATGGCGAAGCGGTTGCCGACATTCTTGGCGGTGTATTCGCCGAACTTGGCGCCGCCGACCGCATCGAAGCGGAAATCCACCGCCGGCAGGCCGTTGCGATCAAACCCCGGCTTGGCGTCCACCAGGCGCTCGCCGGTGACGGTCGCCCGACGCTCCAGCAGGTAAAACACGCCGGGCTCGTCCGACGAGGGCAGGATCATCTCACCCGCGCCGGGGCGCGTTCGGGGATCGGTGACCACCCCCTTCACTTCGTGGAAGGTCAGCTTCGCGGTGCGGCCGATCAACTCCAGCACGTCGTCGGTGCTTTCCGCGCCCGGCACCTGAATCACGATGCGCCGCTCGCCCTGTCGCTGGATGGTGACCTCTTTGGTCCCTTCCGGGTCGATGCGTCGCCGGATGATCTCCAGCGACTGCGACATGGTGCGCGACAGGATGTTGACGATCGCGGCGTCGGTCAGAGTCGCCGTCAACGTCTGGCCGTCGACCGAGATCTGAAACTCATTTGTGTTGGCGCCGATCAAGGCGTCGACGACAGAGCCCGAGAGCCCCCTGATCGCCTCGGCCGCAGCCTCAACCTTGGTCGGATCGCTGATGCGCACAGAAACGCTTTCAAGATCGACCGCAGGCGGGTTGAACTCGAACACGCCGGCCCGACGCAGAGCAGCGTTGATATCGCCGGCCATCTGCTGCACGCGCTCGGCATAGACGTCTTCTACCTGAACCTCGACCAGCAGATGGGCGCCGCCCTGAAGATCGAGGCCCAGATTGACGGCCTGGTTCGGCAGCCACGACGGGAACCCGGCGCGGCCCTGCTCATTGAACAGATTCGGCGCGGCGTACAGCACGCCGAGCAGGCAGGTCAGAATGACCAGCGCCTTTTTCCAGGAAGCGAAGTACAGCATGCCGCCTCGCGATGCGCCTGAGGCGCGTTACCGAGCGTGAAGCAAGCGGGCCGGGGTCAGGCGGCCTCGGCCGGCTCCGTCTTCGAGATCACCGCGACGATGGTCGATTTGACGACGCGCACCTTCACGCCTTCGGCGATCTCGACCTCGCACTCGTCGTCTTCCTTGACCTTGGTCACCTTGCCGATGAAGCCGCCCTGGGTGATGACCTGATCACCGCGGCGCAGCGCCTGGACCATGGCCTTGTGCTCTTTGGCGCGCTTCTGCTGCGGACGGATCAGCAGGAAGTACATGATGACGAAGATCAGGACGAAGGGAATGATGCCCTGAAGGCCGCCCATTGCGCCCGCCCCTCCGGCGGCCTGAGCGTATGCTTCGGTGACGAACATGGAATCTCCTGGCGGTTTGGCGCTGCGCGACGCGCCTCAGCGCGACCGTGGCCTGGGATGTAAAAACCGGCGCGGACTATACAAGTGGGCGACGGCGTTGCAAGGCCGCCCGGACGATCTTTGGCGCGATCCAGCGGTGGCGCCGGGCTGGGAATTCCGTATAAGAGCGCGCGAGTGAACACGGGCGGCGGCTGAGGCGGCGAAATCCATGCATGACATCAAGGCCATTCGCGAGAATCCGGAGGCGTTCGACAGGGCGCTGGCGCGGCGCGGGCTTAAGGCTAAAGCAAGAGCCATCCTCGCTTTTGATGAGAGCCGCCGCGCAACTATTACAGCCGCGGAACAGGCGCTGGCGGATCGCAACGCCGCCTCGAAACTGATTGGCAAGGCCAAGGCCACCGGCGACGAGGCTGAGTTCGAGCGTCTGCGCGCGCTTGTCGCCGAGAAGAAGGACGAAATCGTCCAGCTTGAGAATAAAGCAAAGTCAGCAGAAGCAGAATTTAAGAACCTGCTTTTGACACTGCCCAATTCCCCGCTTGATGAGACGCCCGACGGCGCCGACGAGTCGGACAATGTCGAAATCCGCCGTTGGGGATCGCCGCGCGCCTTCGATTTCGACCCCAGGGAGCATTGGGAGATCGGCGAGGCGATGGGGCTGATGGACTTCGAGGCCGCCGCCAAGCTCTCCGGCGCGCGCTTCGTGGTGATGAAAGGCGCGATGATCCGCCTGCACCGCGCCATCGCCCAGTTCATGCTGGACACGCATGTGGACCAGAACGGCCTGACCGAGGTCTGGACCCCGGTTCTGGTGCGCGACGAGGCGATGCTCGGCACTGGCCAGCTGCCGAAGTTCGCCGAGGACAGCTATCAGACCACCAACGGCTGGTGGCTGATCCCGACCGCCGAGGTGACGCTGACCAACCTCGCCGCAGGCGAGATCCTGGAGGCGAGCGCCCTGCCCCTGCGCTACACGGCGTGGACACAGTGCTTCCGGTCCGAGGCGGGCAGCGCGGGCAAGGACACCCGCGGCATGCTGCGCCAGCACCAGTTCGAGAAGGTGGAGATGGTCTCCATCACCACGCCCGAGGAGAGCCTCGCCGAACTGGACCGGATGACGCGCTGCGCCGAGGGCATTCTGGAGGCGCTGGAGCTGCCCTATCGCACCGTCGCGCTCTGCACCGGCGACATGGGGTTCGGAGCGAGGAAGACCCACGATCTGGAGGTCTGGCTGCCGGGCCAGAACGCCTATCGCGAGATCAGCTCCTGCTCGGTCTGCGGGGATTTCCAGGCGCGGCGCATGAACGCCCGCTTCCGGCCGGAGCCGGAGGCGAAACCCGAGTTCGTGCATACGCTTAACGGGTCCGGCTTGGCCGTCGGTCGAACTCTGATCGCGGTGATCGAGAATTACCAGAACGCCGATGGCTCCATCAGCGTTCCCAGTGTGTTGCGGCCCTATCTTAAGGGCGCGACGACGATCGGCGCGGACGGGGCGCTAGGTTAAACGACGCCCCGAAAGCGCGCTCGAAAGAATCATTTTCAAACACAGCGAACCGCGCATATTCCACCGTTGCGCGCGTCGCCCAGCGTCAGGCTATTTCGCCTGTTGTGTCATGTCCGGAGGGCGGCCCGGCGAGCATTCGCAAGGTTCTACACAGATGATGACAGTGCGCTGTTATCTGGCGCCCTCCTCGATCGAGGGGCTGGGAGTTTATTGTCACGATTCGATCAAGAAGGGTGATGTGATCTGGCGCTTCGATCAGCGCTTTGACCGGCTGATCCCAGAGACCGACCTCGACGACCTGCCGCCGCACATGCTCGAATTCATCGAGCGCTACACCTACTACATCGAGACCCATCCGGGGTTCGTGGCGCTCGACGTCGACGAGGGGCGGTTCATGAACCACTCGGAGTCGCCGAACTGCGCCTTCCCCGAGCCGGAACTCGGCCGCGCGCTTTGCGACATCCCGGCGGGCGTGGAGCTGACCTGCGACTACTCAAGCTTCATCCGCGGAGAGATCGTGTTCCAGCCGTCTCGTCACCGCGTGGACGGCCAGGCGGCCACGGCCTGATGCGATCAGGGCGTCGCCTCAGCGCGGCGCCTCCAACTTCCATTCCAGATTGGCCTTCACTGCGGGCCATTCCGGCGCCGTGATCGAATAGACCGCGGTGTCGCGGATGGTCCCGTTGGCCATGATCAGATGCGCCCGCAGGATCCCGTCCAGCTTCGCGCCCAGCCGCTCGATCGCCCGGCGGCTCTGGTGGTTCATGAAATGCGTGCGGAACTCGACGGCGATGCAACCGAGCTCCTCGAACGCATGGGTCAGCAGCATCAGCTTGCACTCCGTGTTGAGCGGCGTGCGCTGCACTGACTTGCGATACCAGGTGGAGCCGATCTCCAGCCGTCGGTTCGCCGCATCGATGTTCATGTAGGTGGTCATGCCGACCGCCTTGCCGTCCGGGGTCAGCGCCGCGAAAGGCAGCATCGAGCCCGCGCGCCGCAGCGCCAGCCGCCGTTCGATCTCGGCCCCGACAGCCTCGGGCGCCGGGACGGTGGTGTACCAGAGGCGGTGAAGCTCGCCGTCGGCGGCGGCCTCGACCAGATCGGCCTCATGCGCAGCGGTGAGCGGAACGAGCGAGGCATGGGCGCCGTGACGCTCAAAGGCGGGGGGCCAAACATCCATCGACTGCGACTCCAAAGCTGCCATTCGCGCGGATTCAGAGCCGGTTTTGGACCGAAGCGCAACGGTTGGCGCTTCGTGTTGCGGGAAGCGGTGGACGCAAACTCCGCCGCGCGCTATGCGTCGCCGGGAACCAAACGGGGCGGGCCGGGCATGCGTATCCTCATCACCAATGACGACGGGATCAACGCGCCCGGATTGAAGGTCGCGGAAAAGATCGCCGCCGAAATCGCCGGACCTGACGGCGAGCTTTGGGTCGTGGCCCCGGAGTTCGAGGTCTCCGCCATTTCCCACGCCATCACCTATAACGGACCGATCCGCATGTCCGAGCACGCGCCGCGTCGGGTCGCCCTGTCGGGCACGCCCGCCGACTGCGTGATCGTCGCCTTGGGCCGGCTGATGCCGCAGCCGCCGGACCTGGTGATCTCGGGCGTCAACCGCGGACACAACGTCGCCGAGGACGTGGTCTATTCCGGCACGGTGGGCGGCGCGATGGAGGGCGCCTTGCAGGGCGTGCGCTCGATCGCGCTCAGCCAGTTCTACCGCAGCGGACCGGATGCGCCCGACGACCTGTTCGACGCCGCGCGCGCTTGCGGCGCGGACATCGTGCGACGCGTCCTGACCGCGCCGTGGCCGGATGACGTGTTCTACAACGTGAATTTCCCCGCCGTGCGGTCTGAATTGGTGAAGGGCGTGCGGGTCGCGCCGCAGGGCCGACGCGAAGCAGGCGTGTTCGAGGCGGTGCGGCAGGACTCGCCCAACGGCAAGCCGCTGGAGTGGATCCGGCACCGGCTGGTGAACCTCTCCGCCGATCCGGCGAGCGACGCGCCGCTCTGCGTGGGCGGCTGGGTCACGGTCACGCCGCTCCGGCCCGACCTGAACGCCGGCGACGCCTTCGAGGGCGCGCGCGCGGCTGTGGAACGCTGATAGGATCGCGCTGAGATGGTCCAATCCTTCGACAACGGGAACGGCGCAAGCACTGAAGCCGAACGCCGGATGCAGCTGATCTTTTCGCTGCGCCGGAACGGCGTGACGGACACGCGCGTGCTGAACGCGATCGAGCAGACCCCGCGTGAGATGTTCGTGGAGAAGCTGTTTCTCGACGCCGCGATGGAGGACACCGCGCTGCCGATCTCCTGCGGGCAGACGATCAGCCAGCCCACCGTTGTCGGCCTGATGACGCAGGCGCTGAAGGTGCAGCCGCGGCACCGGGTGCTGGAGATCGGCACCGGCTCAGGCTATCAGGCCGCGGTGCTCGCCCGTCTCTGCCGCCGCGTCTACACCATCGAGCGGCACGAGCCTCTGGCGAAACTGGCCAAGCAGAGATTCGAGAAGATGGGCCTGCACAACGTGACCACGCGCCTCGGCGACGGCGCGCTCGGCTGGCCCGAACAGGCTCCGTTCGACCGCATCATGATCACCGCTGCGGCCGAAGATCCGCCCGCCAAGCTGATGGAGCAGCTTGCGGTCGGCGGGATCATGGTGGCGCCGCTGGGCCATGCCGGCGACCTTCAACATCTTGTGAAAATCACCAAGACCGACGAAGGTTTGGAGTATGAAGAATTGACGCCCGTGCGGTTCGTGCCGCTTCTGGGCGGCGTGGCGCGGGAATAAGGCGCGCAATAAGACGCGCCGGACGCGGTGGGGTTTGTGATTGAGGAGCCGAGTGGTTTGATGATTGAGAGTGATGAAATTTGCAGCGCGCCGACATGGCGCCGCAGGGTCGCCCATCGGATTTTCGCCGCGGCCCTGATCGGCGCGGGATTGACCGGATGCGGCAGCCAGGTCGCGGCGCCGATCGACTTCCGTGGAACTGACCCCGACGCCACCGCGACCTCGCCAACCGCGACACCCAACCAACAGGGCGTCGTCCGGATCGACAATTACGACGCCGTGGTTGCGCGCAAGGGCGACACGATCGAGTCGATCGCGGCCCGACTTGGCATCTCCGCCTCGGAACTGGCGGCCTATAACGGCTTCCCGGCGGGTTTCACGCCACGCGACGGCGACATCCTTGTGCTGCCGCCGCGTCCGGGCGGCTACGGCGCGACCCGCGGAACTCAGCTCGCCGCCACGTCGCCCAGCACGGCATCCACGGCGCCCGCTGCCGGGACCACCGAACGGTGGAGCCCAGCCATCGCCGCAGCGGCCATCGAGCGGGGCGGAGAGCCGACCGCAACGCCGACCGGGGCCGGGGCTTACGACCCTCAATACGGAGGGGCGCAGGACGGTTCGGACTCGCTGTTCGCGCCGCTGGCCGAACCGCTGGAGCCGCCCACCCAGACCGCCGCAGCGTCGTCGGCCGGCGTCACCCGCTATCGCCCGAGCGGAAATGAGCGGACCTACATCGCCTCGGCGGGCGACACGATGTTCTCCATCGCCAACCGCTATACGATCACGGTCGGCGAACTGGCCTACGCCAATGGCATGCAAGCGAGCGACGCGATCAGCCCGGGTCAGGTGCTGATCATTCCCGATTTCGGCTCACCGCCTCCGGTCGCGATGGAAACAACGGTCGCGACCCCGGCGCCCAGCGGAGGCGAGATCGTAATCGAGCAACCCGGCGCCGCTCCGATGGAGGTCGCCGCCGCCTCGCCCACGGCGCAGCCTGCCGCCTCAGACAGCGGAGCCCAGTTCCTCAGCCCGGTTTCGGGTCCGATCGCCGAGGCCTATACCGCGAAGCGCGGCGGCATCGAATTCGGCGTCGCGCCGGGAACGCCCGTTCGCGCGTCCGAGGACGGGGTCGTGGTGCTGGTTTCGAAGTCGCTTGGCGGCTTGGGGACCATCATTCTTGTGCGCCACAGCCAGGAATACATGACCGTCTACGGCCGAGTTAAGAATGACCGCCTCGTCGAAAAGGGGCAGAAGGTGAAACGCGGTCAGACGATCGCCACGGTGGCCGAGCCCTCCGCCGGACGAGAGCCGACCCTGCATTTCGAGATCCGCCGCGGAACCGACAGCATCGATCCCGAGCCGCTGATCTGAACCGCTCAGCCGAGCGGCTTGCCCAGCCGCCCGGCCAAATCCTGAATAAACTGCCAGGCGACGCGGCCCGAAACGGCGCCGCGGGTTTGCCGCCACTCAATGGCCTCGGCGCGCAATGCGTCGGGGTCCATGTCCAGCCCGTAGGCGCTGCAATACCCTTCGATCATCGCCAGGTATTCGTCCTGACTGCACGGGTGGAATCCCAGCCACAGGCCGAACCGGTCGGACAGGCTGACCTTCTCCTCCGTCGCCTCGGACGGGTTGATGGCGGTCGAGCGTTCGTTCTCGATCATGTCGCGCGGCATCAGGTGCCGCCGGTTCGAGGTGGCGTAGAACAGCACGTTGGGCGGGCGTCCCTCGACGCCGCCGTCCAGCACCGCCTTCAGCGACTTGTAGTGGCTGTCGCCGTGATCGAAGGAGAGGTCGTCGCAGAACAGCAGGAACCGGCGGTCTGGCTCTGCGCGCAACAACCGCAGAAGCCGCGGCAGGCTGGGGATGTCCTCGCGGTGCAACTCGATCAGGATCAGGGAATGCGGCCGGTCCGCGTTCGCCTCGGCGTGCACCGCTTTTACCAGAGAGCTTTTGCCCATCCCCCGCGCGCCCCAGAGCAGCGCATTGTTGGCGGGCAGCCCGTCGCGAAACCGCAAGGTGTTCGCCATCAGCGTGTCGCGCGCCCTGTCGACGCCCAGCAGCAGCCCCATCGCGACGCGCGCGACCACAGGGGCCGGGTCCAGCCGGTCGGGCTCCACCCGCCAGGTGAAAGCTTCCGCGGCGGAGAAATCCGGGTTCAGCGGCGGCGGGCTGATCCGCTCCAGCGCGTCGGCGATGCGGGAGAGCGCGGAGGCGAGCTTCTTCCCCTCGCCCATCAGGCGTCGCCCTCCGCCTCGTCGAAATCCGCCTCGTCCTCCTCCCGTTCGGCGGCGCGCTTCTTCTCGGAGGCGCGCACGAGATGGATCGAGATTTCGTAGAGCAGGTAGACTGCGGTTCCGAGGCCGATCTGGCTGATCACGTCGGGCGGCGTCAGCACGGCGGCGATGGCGGCGATGCCGACGATGGCGTATTTGCGTTTCGAGGCGAGACCATCGGCGGTGACGATCCCCACGCGGCCCAAAAGCGTCAGCAGAACAGGCAGTTGGAACGAAATCCCGAAGGCGAGGATCAGCTTCATCGACAGCGAAAGATACTCGTTCACCTTGCCGAGGAACTCGATCTTAACGCCCTCGCCGCCCGAATCCTGCCCTAGCGTCTGGAAGCCGAGGAAGAAGTCGTAGGCCAGCGGCATGATGAGGAAGTAGACAAAGGACGCGCCCGCCACGAACAGGACCGGGGTGGCGATCAGGAACGGCGCGAAGGCGGCCTTCTCATCCCGGTAAAGGCCGGGCGCCACGAACAGCCATATCTGCGAGGCGATGATCGGAAAGGAGACGAAAAAGCCCCCGAACAGCGCCAGCTTCAGGTAGGTGAAGAACGCCTCCTGCGGCGCGGTGAAGATCAGCTGCGGCACCTGCCCGCGATCCAGCATGATCCGCTCCAGCGGGGCGGTCAGGAACTGGTAGATGTCCTCCGCCACCACGTAGCAGCCGATCATCGCAACCGTCAGCGCGACGACGCACCAGATCAGCCGGGTGCGCAGCTCCATCAGGTGCTCGATCAGCGGCGCCTTCGAGGCGTCGACCTCGTCGTAATCCTTGGGACGGGGCGCGTCCTGTTTCTTCGCGGGCGCGCTCATCCGGCGTCTTTCGCCTCAGTCTTGGGGGCTTCCACGGGGCCCGCCGGCTCCGGCGCGGGTTCAGCCGCGGGCGTCTTCACCGGCTCGACCGGAACCGGACGCGGCTCGGACGACGCGTGAACTTCGGATTTAGAGGGCGTTTTGGCGCCGCCGCCGATATCGCCGACCTTCATCGATTTCAGGTCCGAGAGGTGGCGGCGCGCATCCTGCAATTCCTGCAGGTCCATCTCGCGTGCGGCGTCGTCCATCGAGCGCTGGAATTCGCGCGCGACGCTGCGCGCCCGGCCGACATACTGGCCAACGGTCCGCAGCATTCGGGGAAGCTCTTTCGGGCCGACGACGATCAACGCCACGACTCCGATCAGCAGAAGCTCCGACCAGCCAACGTCGAACATTCAGGGCGCCTTTCCGGCGAAGGAGCGCTCAGGCGTCCTTCTTCTCCTCGGACGGCGTCACGTCGACCGGCTCACTGTGCGATCTTTCAACCTTCTCGGGCTCGTCCGGATCTTCGGCCATGCCCTTCTTGAAGCTCTTGATGCCTTTGGCCATGTCGCCCATCAGCTCCGAAATCTTGCCGCGCCCGAACAAGAGCACAAGCAAGAGCACCACGATGAGGATTTGCCAGACGCTGAGGCCCATATCGTATCTCCCTGGCCGAACCTAAGGATTTCGCGCGCTTCCGGCGCAGTTCGTTCGGCGTTTCACTGGTTACATAGCGGCAAGATGCGCCCGCGGAAAGGCCGATCGGCTCGATCTTTCCACTACTCCGCCGCCCATGGCGTCTCGACCTTCGATTGCCGCGCGCAGGGGAAGACGAAACATCGGTCGCGGCGCAGCGACAGCCAGAGCGGCGTGCCCTTCTCGGGCAGAAACGCCTCGGGCACCGTGGCGCGCAGGATGGACGCGTCATGGTCCATGCGCACCTCGATCAGGCTTTCATTGCCCATGAAGCGCGCGCGTTCGACCACGCCGCGGGCCGGAGCGCCGGTGCGGGCGCTGGCGGGCGGCGGGACGCCGGCGTCGAGGTCGATCTTCAGATGCTGGGGGCGGACGATGATCTCCACATCCGCCTCATCCACCAGCCCAGGCGTCAGGAACAGGCCGAAAGGCGTGTCGGTCTGGCGCGAGTTGACGACGCCGTGGATCACATTGAGGTCGGAGAAGAACGCGGCGGCGGCCCGGTCCACAGGCTTGTTGTAGAGGTGATAGGGCGCGCCGATCTGCACGATCCGGCTGTCCCGCATCAACGCGATACGGTCGGACATGCGCATCGCCTCATCCGGGTCGTGGGTGACGAGCAGGACGCCCGCCCCCTCCTCTTTCAGGATCGACAGCGCCTCGTCCCGCACCTCGTCGCGCAGCCGCTCATCAAGGCCCGAGAACGGCTCGTCCATCAGCATGACTTTCGGCTTGGGCGCAAGCGCGCGCGCCAGCGCGACACGCTGTTGTTCGCCGCCCGAAAGCTGATGGGGGAACTTGTCGCCGTAGCCTTTCAGGCCGACGCGGCGGAGGTATTCGTCGGCGGTCTTGCCCTTGTCGCGTCCGCCGCGCAGGCCAAAGGCGACGTTGTCGCGCGCGGTCAGATGCGGGAACAGAGCGAAATCCTGAAACATCAGCCCGACAGAGCGCGCTTCGGGCGGGGCGTGCCGCCGGGCGTCCGACACCACGTGGCCATCGACCGCGACAGAGCCGCTGGTCTGATGCTCCACGCCGGCGGCGATGCGCAACGTCGTGGATTTTCCGCACCCCGACGGACCGAGCAGGCACACGATCTCGCCGCGCCCGACGTCGAGAGTCAGGTCCGAGACCGCCGGAACGCCGTCGTAGATCCGGGTGATCCCGGATAACGACAGGCGCGGCGCATCGGCCTCCGCCATCTTGCCGCCCGGGTCCTCAGAAGAAGATCGCGTCATCGGTCGCAGCCGCTCCTCCGCGCAGGCGGATCAGAGGCCCGCGCATCGATGCTTTACTAAATCAGTCGGTTAATCACTTAGGTAGCAGCGAAATCCTGCACCGACAAGTCGGAGCGATTCACGATCATCCCGATGAGGCCAAGGCGTCACGGCGCTTTTCAACGCCGCGCCCCTCGCCTATATCCCGGCGCCATGGATGGAACCGGACATAACGCGCCGCCCCTGCCGCCCGAGATCGAGCGGCGGCGGACATTTGCGATCATCTCTCACCCCGACGCGGGCAAGACCACGCTGACGGAAAAGCTGCTGCTGCATGGCGGCGCCATCCAGATGGCGGGACAGGTGCGCGCCAAGGGCGAGGCTCGTCGCACCAGGTCCGACTTCATGAAGATGGAGAAGGAGCGCGGCATCTCCGTCTCCGCCTCGGCGATGTCGTTTCCGTACGATCACCACTGGTTCAATCTGGTGGACACGCCGGGCCATGAGGATTTCTCGGAAGACACCTATCGCACGCTGACCGCGGTGGACGCGGCGGTGATGGTGATCGACGGCGCCAAGGGCGTGGAGAGCCAGACCCGCAAACTGTTCGAGGTGTGCCGCCTGCGCGATCTGCCGATCCTGACCTTCTGCAATAAGATGGACCGGGAAAGCCGCGACACGTTCGAGATCATCGACGAGATTCAGGAGTTGCTGGCGCTCGACGTCGCGCCCGCCTCCTGGCCGATCGGCATGGGGCGCGAGTTCCTCGGCGCCTATGATCTGCTGAACGACCGGCTGGAGTTGATGGACCGCGCAGACCGGAACGTGCGCGGCAAGTCGATCTCGATCCAGGGGCTGGACGACCCGAAGCTCGCCGAGCACGTGCCCGCCGACCTGCTGAAGACGCTGCGTGAAGAAGTGGAGATGGCGCGCGAGTTGCTGCCCGCTTTCGACATGCAAGCCTTTCGCGAAGGACACATGACGCCGATCTGGTTCGGCTCGGCGATCAACTCCTTCGGCGTGCGCGAGCTGATGAACGGGATCTGCGCCTATGCGCCGCCTCCGGGACCGCGCCCGGCCCTGCCGAGGCAGGTTTCCTCTGATGAATCAGCGGTTTCCGGATTTGTTTTCAAAGTGCAGGCCAATATGGACCCGAAGCACCGGGATCGCGTTGCTTTCGTCCGGCTTTGCAGCGGGCACTTCAAGCGCGGCATGAAGTTGAAGCATGTGCGCTCCGGCAAGCCGATGGCGATCGCCAATCCGGTGATGTTCCTCGCCGCCGAGCGCGAGATCGCCGACGACGCCTGGGCGGGCGATATCATCGGCGTGCCGAACCATGGGCAGCTTCGGATCGGCGACGCGCTGACCGAGGGAGAGGATTTGCGCTTCTCCGGCATTCCGTCATTTGCGCCGGAACTGCTGCAGGCGGTGCGCGCAGCGGACCCGATGAAGGCCAAGCACCTCGACAAGGCGCTGACGCAGTTGGCCGAGGAAGGCGCGGCGAAGCTCTTCAAGCCGGCCATCGGTTCGGGCTGGATCATCGGCGTCGTGGGCGCGCTGCAGTTCGACGTGATCGCCAGCCGGATCGAGCAGGAATACAGCCTGCCCGTCCGCTTCGAGCAGACCCAGTTCACCGGCGCGCGCTGGATTTCCGGCGACAAGGACCGGATCGAGGCCTTCATCAAGGCGAATCGGGGCCACATGGCCGAGGACCATGACGGCGATCCGGTCTATATGACCCGCCTGCAATGGGACATCGACCGGGTCGTGCGCGACTGGCCGGAGATCAAGCTGAGCGCGACGAAAGAGACGCA
>QKHF01000179.1 GCA_003250135.1 Paracoccaceae bacterium
GACGGCCCGATCAGAAAGCCGGTTCCATGCACGCGCCCCCCGCTGCGCGTGCGGGTCTGGATGACGCACAGGCGCCGCCGCGCCAGGATCAGCGCGGGCAGCAGATGCCCGGGGTCCGACCAAGTGGCTTCGGACGAGGTCAAAGCTTCGAATTCGCCGGAGTGCAATGTGGCATTGAATACGGCCTTCGGTCCGTCCAGCGCCTTCATGAACGCATCGAGGATCGCTTTTTTCTCATCGCCCTGCGCCGTCGTCCTGTGCGCCTGAGTAAGCAGCCCGCCGCTGATCGCGGAGCTCAGGAAGAAGAGGATATGATCCCTCGGCCCGAGTCCCGCCAGCGCCAGCGCCAGCGCGTCGCCGTCATCGGCAAGGTTCAACCCGTCGATTTCTCCCTTGGTCCTCTCGAACGTCGAGACCAGGGCGTGGAGAAAGCAGCTTGGCCGCGAGTCCGCGGGCGACTCGCACAGCCACGCGTCGTAGAACGCCCCGAAGTGGCTGCGCGAGTAAAAGACTCCATCCGCCGCGCCGCGCAGCCGCGTCGTAATCCCGGCGATATCATTCGTCGCTTCAGTCACGTCGCTTCCGTTACAAGGCGTCGGTGTCGAACACGCCGTCGCCGATCCGCCGGACGGTGGCGATGTCATGGGCGTAGTTCCGGGTCAGGGTCGATCCTCCGAAATGCAGGCCGCAAAGCCTCATCTGTCCATGAAGCGAAATGATGGCGGAGCCGGAATTTCCGGCGAAAGTCGTCGCGTCATGTGAGAACGCCCAGCCGATCGCGTCGCCCGCCAGTGCGCCCGGGCGGCTCATCAGCGCGCCGGGGCTGATGTATTTCACCCCGAACTCGTCGCCGTACAGTTCCTCGACGCGATCCCAGAAGGTCGCCGCGTCGCTCGCGTCGCTTGGCGCCTGCCGAAAGCTGGGGCGCGCCGGATAGCCGATGACCATTACGTTCTCCACGTCGCCGTCGGGAGCGGTGGTGACGTCGGACGGTTCGACCGGATTGGGAAGCCTGCGCTGGGCGTCGCCGCCTTCGACCGTCAGGATGGCCATGTCCAGTTTGGCCAGATCGACCACCCGGCCGATCCGCTCCTTGCCCGCGGTGACGATCCCGGTGATCTCGAACCGCGTCGCCTCATCCTTCGCGTCCGGATCGAAGATGATCGAGGCGCGCCGGCGGATCCGGAACTTCTGCTCCCCGGCGGACGCGGGCAGCGGGTCGGCGAACACGTCCAGCACGTGCCGGTTGGTCATTATCCGGTTTCCGGGCAGCACGAACCCGGTGCCCGCATGCGCCCAGCGGCCGCGAAAATCCCTGGCGTCGATCCGGCCCACGGCCCGAACCGTCGGCAGCCATCGCGCGCGGTTGGGATAGAGCGCATCCTTCCATTCGCCGACATTGGGATCGGTGCGAAGGTCCGAGATGTTGTCGGTGATCCTCAGCGCCGGGCGGCCCGTCAGCCGCACCATCGCCTCGAACGCATATCGCGCGTCGCCATCCTCCGGCGTGGCGGAGCGATCCGTCCGGGTCACGTTGGCCAGCGCCCGCTCGAACCTCGCCATCGCCTCGTCCTGCACGCCGTTGTCGACCCGGTCCGATCCGCCGCGTCTGTCGCGCAGGGACCGCTCGACCGAGGCGAGAAGGTTGTCGGCCCCTTCTTCGCGAATCCGCGCGACTGCGTCCTCCTCGGACAGCGCGCCGCCCGCCTCGAAGCCGTCGCCTCCCGGCGTGGCCAGCCGCCGCAACGCGTCCGACAAGGCCGTTGGCGGCGTGGCGGGCGCGGCGATGCTGGCGGGCGCCGGGAACTCCGCCTCGTCGGGCTGCGGGCCCAGCAAGCGCGCCAGTCCGGGCGATGGCGCGGGCGCGATAGGCGTCTCCAGCCCCGCCGTCCCGTCAGGGTCCGTCCGCAGGCGCCGGTCGAAGTCCAGAAACTCCGCCTCGGCGGCGAAACGCGCTACGAGGGATGGCGCTGCGTCGGCCAAAAGAGGCGGCGGCGCCTCGGGCTGCGGCGTGGAAGCCGGGATCTGGTCGAGCGGCAGGGCCAGCAGCGCCTCCGCGTCCACCACCCCGGCGCCCATCTTGTCCGCCTCCCATCCGTCGGGCGCATGCGCGGTCGCTGTTAGGGCGGCCCGGAACAGCTCCTGCAGGGGAACGTCGCGGCGCCGCGCCTCATCGCGGCAGGCCTCGAACCCGAACCGCTCCAGCCAGAGGGCGGCGACGCCTGCTGTCAGCGCGGCCGAGAAAGACGTGCCCTGCGCGTCGTCCGAGATTTTCGCGCGCTCTTCGGCCGTGGGCGGCGCCCCGGTCGCCGAGGCGTGGCGGCGCGCGACATGCACGTTCTCCGCCGGGGCGGAGGCGTCCACCGCCTCACCGCGGCAGGCGCCGCGCCAAGGTTTGAAATCCCGGTTAACGCCGCTGATCGCGATCACCTCCGGGCGCCGCGCAGGTTGCACCACCAGCCTCACGCAGTTCCCGGCGGAGGCAATCACGATCATGTCCGCCCGCAGCGCTCGCGCGATGGCGCGTTTCAGCGCCGGGCTGGCGAACAACCCGCCGAGGCTGAGCGTCACGATCCGGCAGCTTTGGGCGCGGGCGTGGTCGATGGCTTTGGCGACCGCGGCGCCATCGCCAATGATCACGCTGTTCACGCAGCGCACCGGGACGAGAGTCGCGCCCGGCGCCGCGCCGGTGACCGCGCCCGTCTCCCGGCTGATCGCGACGCTGGCGACGCCGGTTCCGTGTCCGGGCGAGCGCATCGACGGCTTGAGCGGGTCGATGGGCTCGGGCTTGCCGGCAAGGAAGTCGAACCCGGTCGCCAGATCGACGCCCTGATCCAGTTCGTCATGTTCGGCGACTCCGGTGTCCGGCTGCCCGATGCGCACCCCCGCGCCGGAAACGCCGAACCGGGCGCGCGCGGCGTCCGCCTTGATCATCTCGATCGCCCAGCGCGAGTTGGCCTGAGGATCCGCGCCGGAGCGGCAAAAAGCCGAAATGCCGCCGCCGAGCGCCTCGGTTCGCGCGTCGATCGACCCCACGTCCGTGTAAGGGGCGTCAATCTCGGGCGTCGCCGAGACGAGGTCCAACTCCTCGGCCAGCGCGTCCGCAGCCTCAAACAGAAAATCGGGCGATTGTGCGCGCGCGACGCCGGGAAATTGCAGGATCAAAAGGTCCGGGTCGTCCTCCGACAGGGCGAAGAGGTCGAATCGGTCGCCTTCAAGCAATGTCGAAAGGCGCCGTCTTTCGGCTTCGATATCCGGCGCAGCAGCGTACTCAAGGGTGAACCGCAGGATGTCCGGCGGCAGCGCCGTCTCTCCTGTGGACGCGCCGACGCCCGCAGCGGCGGTCAGCAGATCGTGCACGCTCTGACTCCCCGGTTCCCTCGCCAATCAGCAGAGAGGCGATTCACCCATAGATTGTATCACGGGGAGATTGTGCATAGAAGCGCGCAGGGGCCGCGCGAATGCGCGCAGACACCGTCGCCGGCGCATCGTGGGGGCTAGGTGGACGCTTTTTCCGCGTCCGATTCCGCCTCGGTAGGTTCGGTGGGCGACTTGTGAGAGCAGAACAGCTGGTAGACCAGCTCCACCACTTCCCGCGCGCGGTCATCCGCCAATCGGTACTTGATTGTCTTGCCGTTGCGCTCCGTCTCGACCAGTCCTTCCAGCCGCAGTCGGGCGAGTTGCTGGCTGACGGCGGACTGGCGCTGGCGCAGGAACTTCTCGAAATCCGTAGGCGACATCTCGCCGTTCTGCGCCAGGCTGCACAGGATCATCAGGCGGCCCTCATGGCCGAGCGCCTTCAGGAAGTCCGCGGCCTGACGAGCGTCCTCCATCATCTGGTCGAACTCGGCCTCCTGGCAGGAATTATCTGTCGGTGATGGCGTCATGCCAGCATTGTCCTCAGAATTCCAAACGGTCCGCAACGGCCGCGACGCCGGCTCTTGCGCAGGCTTCGTCAAGCTCCGGCCCGGGCGCGCCCGACACGCCGACGCCGCCGACGATAGACCCCGCCGCCTGGACCGGCAGCCCGCCGCCAAGCACAAGGGCGCCGGGAATATCGCGAATGCCTGCGCTCAGAGTTCCCTCCTTGATGCTCTCGTCCAACTCCAGCGTCGCCGTTCGAAAGCTTGCGGCGGTCCAGGCCTTCGCTGTCGCAGTGGCGACCGTGTGCGCGCCTGCGAACCGGTCGCGAATCACGACCTGCGTCTGGCCAAATCTATCCACGACCGCCACAGCTACTTGATATCCTTCATTGTTGCACTGCGTCAATGCGGCTTGGGCGAGCGCGACAGCGACCTCCGGCTTCATGGAGTTGAAGCCGACCAAAGCGTCGGAGTCCTGCGCCAGAGCCGGCGATGCGCCGCCAGCGAGCGCCAAGGCGGTCAGAATACGCATGGTGAAGGTCATCATTTCTCTCCCTTTTGGGCCGGTTGATCGGCCTTCGTGAGCAAGTTCTGTAGCAGACCGTAAAAGAAGCTCTCGCCCGGATATCCTTCGATTCGGCCGACCTCCGCCCCATTGCTGAGCAGGATGAAAGTCGGCGTGTATCGCGCGGGGCGCACGAGAGCCACGCCATCGAGAGGCGCGCTGTGAATCGGATGGCGGATCAAGGGCGCTTGTCGGCCTTCGGCGGTCTTGGCATAGACCGACCCGACCTCGGCGTCCCATAGCGCACAATACTCGCATGCGGGCTGGTCCAGCATCAGCAGCC
>QKHF01000040.1 GCA_003250135.1 Paracoccaceae bacterium
AGGGGGCGGAGCCTCTGTTCTTCCTCGACTACTTCGCCACCGGCGCGCTGGACGTCGCCTCGGCCGCCAAGGTCGTGCAGGGCATCGCCAAGGGTTGCGAGGAGGCCGGCGCCGCGCTGATCGGCGGCGAGACCGCGGAGATGCCCGGCATGTACGCGAAGGGCGATTTCGACCTCGCGGGCTTCGCCGTGGGCGCGATGGAGCGCGGAACCGCCTTGCCGCGGCCCACCAAGGCGGGCGACGTGTTGCTGGGCCTCGCCTCCTCCGGGCCGCATTCCAACGGCTACTCGCTGATCCGCAAGATCATGGAGGTCAACGGCCTGACCTGGGAGACGCCCTCTCCGTTCAGCGCTGGAACGCTGGGAGAGGCGCTGCTGACGCCCACCCGCATCTATGTCCGCGGCGCGCTGGCGGCGATCCAGGCCGACGCCGTCTCCGCCTTCGCGCATATCACGGGCGGCGGCCTGACCGAGAACCTGCCCCGCGTGTTGCCCGAGGGCATGGGCGCGCAAATCCACCTCGACGCCTGGAACGTCCCGCCCGTGCTGGACTGGCTGATCAAGCAGGGCGGGATCGAGACGGCGGAAGCGCTGCGGGTCTTCAACTGCGGGATCGGCATGATCGCGGTCTGCCCGCCGGAAACCGCCGAGACAGCCCGCACCGCATTTGAGAGCGTCGGAGAGACCGTCTTTCACATCGGCCACATCGTCGAAGGCGACGGAGTCGCCTATCGGGGCGCGCTGTCATGAAGCGCAAGATCGCTATCCTGATTTCAGGCCGCGGCACCAACATGGCGGCGCTCTTGGAGGCGTGCGAAAACCCGGACTTCCCGGGCGAGGTCGCGCTGGTCCTCTCGAACGTCCCCAACGCCGCCGGCGTGCAGAAGGCCAGCGCGATGGGCATCCGCACCGCGATCGTCGATCACCGCAAGTTCAAGCATGACCGCGAGGGCTTCGAGGCGGAGATGCAGGAGAAGATCGAGGCCGCGGGCGCCGATTTCATCTGCCTCGCCGGGTTCATGCGGTTGCTGACGCGCGGCTTCACCGACGCGTGGCGCGGCCGGATGATCAACATCCACCCGTCGCTGCTGCCCTCGTTCCCCGGGCTCGACACCCATGCCCGCGCGCTGGAAAGCGGCGTACGCATCCACGGCTGCACTGTGCATTTCGTGAACTCGGAGATGGATGCGGGGCCGATCATCGCGCAGGCCGCGGTGCCGGTGGCGCCGGATGACACGCCTGACACGCTGGCCGCCCGCGTCCTCGACTGCGAGCATCTTCTCTATCCCCATGCTCTGCGCATGGTGCTCGATGGAGAGGCGCGGGAAGACGGCGAGCGGGTTATCCTGTCAGGCGAAGCGGCGGCGAAGGCGGCGTCCCGGGCGGTCCTGAACCCCGCGCTGTGACCTTGAGGGCTGAATGCGGCTGATCCTTCGGGAAGAGGATAGACCAAACGATGCGCGGGCGCCGCTGACGCCCGCCGACGCCGCCCAATTGGTCGAAGCGGACTGGCGCGTTCTGGTCGAGCGCAGTTCCGCCCGCGTATTCAGCGACGGTGAATATGGCGAGGCCGGCTGTCAGTTGACCGAACCGGGAAGCTGGGCCGAAGCGGGTTCCGATTCTCTGGTTTTGGGCGTCGGTCCGCTGCCAGACGCGCCGGACGCGCTGCGCGCCAACTATGTCCACATCTCGCGCCTGCTAGACGAGCCAGACGGCTGGCGGGACCAGATGGCGCGGTTCCAGCGCGGCAAGGGTCGCCTGTTCGATATCGACGCGCTGACCGACGCCAAGGGCCGCAAGCTGGCCGGTTGCGGCGCGCTGGCGGGGTGGCTGGGCGCGGCCATCGGGCTCGGCCGCCTGCTGGGCCGCCGCCTGAAGCGACCGGGTCCAGAGCAGGGCCTCATCCCATTCGACGCCCGCAACGACGTCGTCGAACTGCTGGAGCCGATGGCGGAGCGCGGCGAGCGCGTCTCGGCGGCCATTGTCGGCGCGGATGGGCGCGCCGGGCGCGCGGCGGCGGCTCTGCTGACCCGGATGGGAGTCTCCGTCTCGCTCTGGGGACGGGGCGAGACCGAGGACCTGCCGACCAACCGCAACCGGCGCGACGCGCTTCTTGGCCATGACATGCTGGTCAACTGCGCCGCCCCGAGCGGGCCAGGTCTGATTCTGGCCTCGCTCGAGCATCTCGCCGCCCGCGCCTGCCATCTGCAGGTCATCGTCGATATCGCCTGCGCGCCGACCAGCCCGCGGAGCCCCCTGCCCGTCTATCTGGAGCCGACGACCTGGGAGTCGCCGATTCGAGCGCTGGGCATGAACGGCCGCGGCGGTCTGATCGAAATAGCCGCTCTCGATGACCTCCCCGCGCTATTACCGCGCGAAAGCTCGCTTGAACTGTCGGATCAGCTTGTCGAACTGCTGCTCGACTTTCCCGGCGGCGGGCCGTGGCGTCGGGCGGCCGCGGCTTTCGACTCGGCGCTGGCTCGATCCGCCGACAGCGGGTGAGGCGAACGCCGGTTCGCTGACTTCCGGCGCGCTGAAGATCATCGCTCCGGCCGCGCCTGCGGAAGATACCGCGACGCGCGCCCGCGCCGGCTTCTTCGCGCTGATTTCCTTCGTCAAACGGCTTATCGCAGATCCGTCCCGGCCGCCCGCGCTCAGCGCGACTCGTGCAGCTTCGTCCTTCTCAGTCATGCTCGCCTCCTTGACGCAAAACGGCCGCGCCGATCCAACAGCGCGGCCGCTTATTGCAGTGCAGCACAACTTGTTCGTAGGCGCAACCGAAGATAGCGTCACGAACCGTTTATAAAACGTATCGGCGCTATCGGCGGGGATTAGCCGACCAGCTCAAGCCCCGAGAAGAAATAGGCGATCTCGACGGCGGCCGTTTCGGGCGCGTCGGAACCATGCACCGAGTTCTCGCCGATCGACAGGGCGAACTCCTTGCGGATTGTTCCCTCGGCCGCCTCGGCCGGGTTGGTGGCGCCCATCACTTCGCGGTTCTTGGCGTTGGCGTCCTCGCCCTCAAGCACCTGAACCACAACCGGGGCCGAGGACATGAACTCACAGAGCTCGCCATAAAACGGACGCGCGGCGTGAACCTCGTAGAACTTGCCCGCCTGCGCGTCGGTCAGGTGGATTCGCTTCTGCGCGATGATGCGCAGGCCCGCGGCTTCGAACTTGGCGTTGATGGCGCCGGTCAGGTTGCGGTTGGTCGCGTCGGGCTTGATGATCGACAGCGTGCGCTCGATGGCCATGGGAACGGTCCTTTACATGCGTTTCAAGATGCGAGCCGAACGGCCCGTCGGATGTTGCGGCGCGCATTAGCACAGGGTTTCGCGCCATGAAAGCGCATATCGAGGCGGACTTGACGCCGCGATGCGCGCCTGCCACTTCCCCACTCCACCGCAACCGAGCAGGACCGCCGCCCTTCCCATGCTTTCGATCCGCGACATCAGCTTCTCGATGGAGGGCCGCCCGCTGTTCGAGGGCGCTTCGGCGCAAATCCCGTCGGGCAAGATCGTCGGCGTGGTCGGCCGCAACGGAACCGGCAAGACCACGCTCTTTCGCCTGATCCGGCGCGAGTTGCCGCTTGATGGCGGCGAAATCGAGACGCCGCGCCGCGCCCGCATCGGCGGCGTGGCGCAGGAGGCGCCGGCCTCCGCGATGAGCCTGCTGGAGACCGTGCTGGCCGCGGATGTGGAACGCGCGGCGCTGATGGCGGAAGCCGAGATCGCGACCGACCCCCACCGCATCGCCGAGATTCAGACCCGGCTGGTCGATATCGACGCCCATTCGGCCGAAGCGCGCGCTGCGGCGATCCTGAGCGGACTTGGCTTCGATGCAGAGGCGCAGAGCCGCGCCTGCGCCGAGTTTTCCGGCGGCTGGCGGATGCGTGTGGCGCTGGCGGCGGTCCTCTTCTCGCGCCCCGACCTTCTGCTGCTCGATGAGCCGACCAACTATCTCGACCTCGAAGGAACGATGTGGCTGGAGAGCTTCCTCGCCCGCTATCCCGCCACCGCGCTGGTGATCTCCCACGACCGTGACCTTCTGAACCGGGCCGTGGGCGGCATCCTGCATCTCCATAACCGCAAGTTGACCTACTACGCGGGCGGCTATGACGATTTCGACAAGACGCGGCGGGAGAAGCTGGCCAATCAGGCGGCGGCGGCGAAGAAGCAGGACGCCGCCCGCGCCCATCTGCAAAGCTTTGTCGACCGGTTCCGCGCCAAGGCGACCAAGGCAAAGCAGGCGCAGGCCCGCCTGAAGATGCTTGCGAAGATGGAGCCGATCGCGGCGGAGATCGAAGGTTCGGTCGCGCCGTTCCGGTTCGAGACGCCCGAGGAGCTCTCGCCGCCAATCATCGCGCTTGAAGACGCCAGCGCGGGCTATGACGGCAGGGCGGTGCTCGCGAATCTGTCGCTGCGCATCGATCAGGACGACCGGATTGCGCTTCTGGGCGCAAATGGCGAGGGCAAGTCGACCTTCGCCAAGCTGATCTCAAACCGCCTGAAGCCTATGGCGGGAACGCTGCGGGTCTCGCCAAAGCTGAAGATCGGCTATTTCGCCCAGCACCAGTTGGATGAACTGACCCGCGGCGAGACCGCGGTCGACCACATCCGCCGCCGCAGGCCCGACCTGCCCCCCGCGAAGCTGCGCGCGCTTCTGGGCGCGGGCGGGATCGGCGCTCTCGGGCGGGCAGAAGGCGCGGCTGCTGATGCGGCTGGCCACATTGGACGCGCCGCAGATGATCATCCTCGATGAGCCGACCAACCACCTGGACATCGAAAGCCGCGAAGCGCTGATCCGGGGCCTCTGCGACTATGATGGCGCGGTGATCCTGGTCAGCCACGACCCGCATCTGGTCGAAGCGGTGGCGGACCGCCTGTGGCTTGTGAAGGGCGGCGCGGTGACGCCCTTCGACGGCGACATGGACGAATACCGCGCCCTGCTCCTCTCCGAGCGCGGCGCCGCGGCCCGGTCCGGCAAGGCCGATGGCGGCGAGAAGAAATCCCAGCGCCGCAACGCCGCCGAGGCCCGCCGCGCGCTGGCGCCGCTTCGTGCGGAAGTTCAAAAAGCCGAGGAACGCATATCCAAGCTTGAGGAAATGCGCGAGAAGATCGACGCGCGGCTCGCAGATCCGACGCTCTACGAAAAAGGGCCGGAGGAAATCGCAAGGCTCCAGAAGAAGCGCGCCGAAATCATCGACGGGCTGGAGCGCGCCGAGGCGCTTTGGCTGGAGGCCGGGGACCGTCTGGAGGCGGCGGAAACGGGCGCCTGAGCCGCTCTGTCGCCACAATGTGGCGTCAGGCTCTCGCATCAGCTACATCAAGCCCATATATTCGCCACAGACGTTTACGGCTTAGTCGTTGAGTTTAATCGGAATGTCGCTCGACCCGGATTCCCAGGCGCGCCTCTTTTACCTGTCGCTGCTCGGCCTTCTCGTGGTCGTGGGCGTCTTTCGCATGTATCGCGGCCGCCTCGGCCAAGCGGCGCAGCACGCCATGATTTGGGCGCTGATCGCCGTCGGCATCGTCCTCGCCTACGGGTTCAAGGATCAGCTGCGCCTGCAACTGCTGCCCGGCCAGACCGTGCGGATCGATGAAGATCAGGTTGCGCTGACGCGGCGCGGCGACGGGCATTTCCATATCATCGCGCTGGTCAACAATGTGGACGTGGAGTTCATGGTGGACACAGGCGCCACCGACGTCGTGCTGACCCAGAGGGACGCCGAGCGCATCGGCCTCGATCCGGAGACCCTGAACTACACACAGCGCGCGATGACCGCCAACGGCACCGTCCGCGGCGCGCCTGTGATGCTCGACCGTTTCGAATTCGCCGGCATCGAGGATCGCCGGGTGCGCGCCACGGTGAATGAGGGCGACCTGCGAGTCTCCCTGTTGGGGATGAGCTTTCTGTCCCGTTTCACCCGCATCGCGATTGAGGGCGACCGGCTGATTCTGACCCGCTGATCGTCACAAAGCTTGACGTCGCCGCCGCCGGGGAATAGCCCCGCGACGATGTTTGAGATTTTCCTCACCTCTTTCGCCACGCTTTTCGTGGTGGTCGACCCGCCCGGGC
>QKHF01000056.1 GCA_003250135.1 Paracoccaceae bacterium
ATCGTACCGACGAAGACGCGATCCACATGGCTCACCCCCGCGATGTTGCCGCGAGTCACCAGCTCGAAGCACGCCAGCGGGCGATAATCGGGATGGGTGCGCCAGACGACGTCCGCCAACACGCAGACGGCGTGAATGCAGCGGCGGTCGCGTTCAGACTCGTCCGCGATGATCGGCTTGACCCACTCGTGCAGCTCTTCGCCGAAGCCCGGGAACCGCGACCGACGCTGCTCGATCACCTCGCAAGCGTGCAACAGCGGGTCCAGCGCAAGAAGCGGCGTGGGCAGGTTTTCGTAGAGCACGCCCTCTCGCAGACCAAAGGCTGAAACGAACATGAGGTTGGGCTTCATCACCCGCAGCAGGCGCGACATGACCCGCGCGCCCAGCGGGGTGACCGCCAGCCGCGAGGTCGACGCCTCCAGCTTTTCGCCCAGCTCTTGCGGAGTCCGCGAGGCCGCCCAGTCGGCGGCCTCCATCGCCTCTTCCAGCGACAGCGTGTAGCCATGCAGGACGTTGAGCGGATAGTTGGTGCGCTTCATGTGCGCGCGCGCCATCGCCCGCCACGATCCGCCGACGACATAGAGCTTCCTGCCCTTGCCGTCGGCGATCGGGGGACTCGCCTCGATGATCCTGTCGATATGCGCGTCGAGCGCCTTGCCCTCCAGACCGCTCTTCGCAAGGCGCAGGGGGCCAAGCGGCGTGGTCGCGCCGCGGCCGGTGCGACCGTCCGCCACCTCGCAGAACTCCAGCGAGGCGCCGCCCAGATCGGCCACGACTCCTTCGGCGGTGGGCGAGCCGAGAAGCACGCCCTGCGCCGCCAGCCGGGCTTCATCCTCGCCGCTCGCGATGCGGATCGGGACGCCAATCTCGCGCTGGATCTGGTCCTTGAATTCGGGGCCGTCCTCGGCATCGCGCAGGGCGGCGGTGGCGACCGCGTCCAAGGTCCCCACATGCATCGCCTCGGCCAGCATGACGAAGCGCTTGATGGCGAGAAGCGCGCGCATCTTGCCGTTGGGGTCCAGGCGGCCGGTCTCCTGCAGACCCGCGCCCAGACCGCAAAGAACCTTTTCGTTGAAGAAGTAGGCCGGCGCGCGGGTCGCGCCCTCGAAGATGACCATGCGCACGGAGTTCGAGCCGATATCGACCACGCCCACGCGCTCGCCCGGATGCGCGCGCCGCGCGAAGGAAGGGCCGAAGCCCGGCAGTTCGGAGCCGTCGCGCATCAATCCCGCATCCGAAGTTATGGCGTCCGGACCCGTGGTGGCATGTGGGCGCCGCGGGCGTCAAGCCGCTCGGGCGCATTCGCCGCGGCGTGGCGCATGTTAGACGCGGATCATCCCTTGGGCTCGACCCATTGGCGACAGTGTATCGTTATCACCAGATCGCGAATGCGCAGCACTGGCGCAGCGGGCGGCGGCGCTGCGGAATAGACCCTCAGAAACCCCCGCCAGATCGCCCGCAAAGGGTCCAACGGCGCCTCCTCTCCGAAATATTCGGCCCAGTCGATCACGGCGAGGTCCATGTCAAACTCTCGCCCGATGGCCGCCAGCAGGTCCGCGCCGTCGTGCCCCGCGACGCCCAGATCGTCGGCCAGCGCGGTGTCCGGGCCGATCCGCGCCGGGCTTACGCCGGTTTCGCGCGCGACGACGGCGATCAGACGGTCCAGAATTTCCGACCGGCTCGCGTCATGAGAGGGATCAGATGGCGAACTCATCCACGCCGTGTGACCGATGCAGGCCCACCCGTCAAGCGTGCGACGTCAGACGCCCCCGCGGGAGGGGGCCGTGTCGGGGCGAAACCTGGCGCGGGCGATCTGGTCCGCGACAGCGCCTGTCGGGGCGCCGGTCTCCGCCGCGCGGTCGAAAATGCGGTCCAACGTGTCGGGAATCTGGGCGAGCTTCGCCTCGGCCTCCTCCGCGCTCATCCCCAGCGGCGGCCGGGCGACCAGGATCAGCCCGCCGGCATTGACCAGGTAGTCGGGGCAGTAGAGCACGTTCGCCTGCGCGAGCCGCGCGTCGTCCTGAGCGGAGGCGAGCTGGTTGTTGGCCGAGCCGCAGACGATCGGCGCCTTGAGGCGCATGATGCTCTCCACGTGCAGTTCCGCGCCGAGGGCGCAGGGCGCGAAGATCTCCACATCCATCGCCGCGATCTCATCCACCCCGACCGGATGCGCGTCGAAGCGTTTTACCACGTCGTCGACGGCGGCCTGATTGATGTCGGCGGCGTAGATCGTCGCGCCCGCGTCGTGCAGCAGGTGGCACAGATGACGGCCCACCGCGCCGACGCCCTTCACCGCGACCCGCGCGCCGACAAGCCCGGCTCCGCCCAGCCGACGACGGGCCGCCCGCTCCATCGACAGGAACACGCCCCGCGCCGTCCAGGGCGACGGATCGCCTGTGTTGGACGAGGCGCCGGTGACGTAGGTGGTCTCCTTGGCGATCTCGTCCATGTCGTCGACGGTCGCGCCCACATCCTCGGCCACGATGTAGCGCCCGCCGAGTTGTTCGACCGCCCTGCCGAGCGCGCGCATCATCGCCGGGGTCTTGCGGGTCTCGCCATTGGTGATGACGACCGACTTGCCGCCGCCCAACGCCAAACCCGCCAGCGCGGCCTTGTAGCTCATGCCGCGAGAGAGGCGCAGCACATCCCAGACGGCCTGATCCTCAGTCGCGTAGGGCCAGATGCGGCAACCGCCCAGCGCCGGACCGAGATGTGCGTCATGCACGGCGATGATCGCCTTCAGGCCAGTCTCGGCGTCGCGGGCGAAGACGACCTGCTCATGGTCGTCAAACTCCGCATGATCGAAGACGGCGTGGGACACGGGTCCCTCCTTGCCGATAACCCCATGAATAACAGATAGTTAGGGAAGACGGCGGAGAACGCAAGCACGGGTGTTTTCCTGCGACCTCGCCCCGCGATGCGCATTCAAGCCGACGCATGGCGCACCCGAATTGCAAGATTGTTGCGCGCGGCCTACTCGGCGGCGCGCGGCAACTGCTCGGTCAGGCGCGGCGCATCCTCAGCTCCGGCTCGTCCGCGGCCCGACAGGGAGGGGTGCTTCATGAAGAAGTCGTGGCAGTTGAACGCCTCCTCCCCGTCAGGCGCTTCGGCCCGCACGTAGAACCCGTCCGGCTGCAACACCCAGCTTTGCGCCTCGTCCCGCAGATTGGCGGCCATGATCTGGTCGATGATCTGCGAGCGGACGGTGGGGTTCACGATCTCCACCAGCGTCTCAACCCGGCGGTTCAGGTTGCGGCCCATCCAGTCGGCCGAGGAGATGTAGACCCGCGCATTGGCGCTTGGCAGGCCATGGCCTGCGCCGAAGCAGACGATGCGGGAATGCTCCAGGAACCGCCCGACGATGGATTTGACCCGGATGTTTTCCGACAGACCCGGCACGCCCGGCCGCACGCCGCAGATGCCGCGGATCACCATGTCGATGCGCACGCCGGCCTGGCTGGCCTCGTAGAGCGCGTCGATCACCTCGTCCTCGATCACCGAGTTCATCTTGACCCACACCTGCGCCGGGCGGCCCGCCGCGGCGTGCTCCATCTCCTGCTTCAGGCCCTCGATGATGGTGGATTTCAGCGTGATCGGGCTGACCGCCAGATGCTCCATCCCCTGCGGCATGGCGTAACCGGTGACGAAATTGAACAGCTTGGCTGCGTCACGCCCCAGCGCCGGGTCGCAGGTGAACAGGCTGAGATCGGTGTAAATATTCGCCGTGATCGGGTGATAGTTGCCGGTGCCGAAATGGGTGTAGGTGATCAACCCGCCGCCCTCGCGACGCACGACGATCGAGACCTTGGCGTGGGTCTTCCAGTCGATGAAGCCGTAGACGACCTGCACGCCTGCGCGCTCCAACTGCCGCGCGAGGCGGATGTTGGCCGCCTCGTCGAACCGCGCCTTCAACTCCACCAGGGCGGTGACGGACTTGCCCGCCTCGGCCGCCTCGCAGAGCGCGGAGACGATCGGGCTCTCCTTGGACGTGCGGTAGAGCGTCTGTTTGATCGAGACCACGTCCGGGTCCAGCGCCGCCTGCTGCAGATATCGCACGACGATCTCGAAGGACTCGTAAGGGTGGTGCAGCAGCATGTCCTTCTGGCGGATCGCGGCGAAGATATCGCCGTTGTGGTCCTTCACCCGCTCAGGAAAGCGCGGCGTATAGGGAACCCAGCAGAGGTCGGGGCGGTGCTTGACGATCAGTTCATCCAGATCGCCCATGCCGACGAACCCGTTGACTGCGATCATCTCGTCGCGGCCGACGTGCAACTCGTCCGCAATGCGCTTTTTCAGGTAATCCGGCGCGTCCGCCGAGAATCGCAGCCGGATCACCTCACCCCGGCGACGGCGCTTCAGCGCGGTCTCGAATTCGCGCACCAGATCTTCGGCCTCTTCCTCGACCTCCAGATCGCTGTCGCGCAGGATCCGGAACACGGCGCTTCCGCTCAACTCGTAGCCGGGGAACAGTTTGTCGAGGAACAGCGTCAGCAACTTCTCCAGGGCCAGAAAGCGCGTTGGAGACGTCCCCTCGTCGTCATCGACACGGGTCGGCAGGCGGATGAACCGGTCCAGCTGGGACGGCACGGGCAACAGCGCGTCCAGCGTCTTTTCGCCATCCGTGCTGCGCAGCTGAAGCGCGATCGCCAAACCCATGTTGGGGATGAACGGGAACGGATGCGCGGGATCGATGGCGAGCGGGGTGAGGACGGCGAAAACCTGCTCGATGAAATAGCGCTCCAGCCAGTCCCGATCGTCTTCGGTGAGCTCCTGCTCCTCCAGAATGATGATGCCCTCGGCGCGCAGTTCGGCAGAAAGGGCGCTCAGAGTCACCTGTTGCTCCGCCATCAGGGCGCGGGCGTCGGCGTTGATCGCTTCGAGTTGCTGGCGCGGGGTCAGGCCGTCGGAACTGGCCGTCTCCACGCCCGAGCGGATCATCCCGCGCAGGCCGGCCACGCGGACGGTGTAGAACTCATCCAGGTTGTTGCCCGAGATGGACAGGAAGCGCACGCGCTCCAGCAGCGGCTGATGCGGATTGCCCGCCTCCTCCAGAACCCGCCAGTTGAAGGCGAGCCAGGAAAGCTCCCGATTGAAGAAGCGCTGTGGCGTGTCCTTCTCCACGCTCGCAATGTGCGTGGGGTCGACCTGGGGGGCGGAGATATTCAGGAAATCGGCGCGCATCGGGCAGTTCTCTACATTCTTTTTGGGATCGCTCCGGACTCGGGACTAACGACGTCGACCCCTGCACAATCAGGATCGGCCTCACCTTAAGCTAAATCAAGTCAAAGGACATTACTCGCCGCGCGCGACGGATTCGCGACTGTCCGACCACCCCAGCGCCTCGGCGGCCAGCGTGCGGCTGACGGGCTTTCCGGCCGCCAGCGCGGCGCGGTCCAGACGCTCGGCGATCTCGCCCGCCGCCTTGAACGACCGCTCCATCCGCGGCAGCAGGTACTTGATCAGCGCCTCGCTGACGCGCAACTGACGGTCGCTGAATTGCTTTGCCAGGATCGCCGCCAGCAGCGCGTCGTCCGGCGGGTCGATGCGCGCGACGGCGACAGCCTGAAGGCGCGAGGCGAGGTCGGGTGTCTTGATCGCCCAGCGCGACGGCGCCGTGCGACCTGTCAGCAGCACCGCGCACCCCTCCGCGGCGGCGAGGTTCAGCAGGTGGAACAGCGCGCGCTCCGCCGCCAGAGGGTCCGGTGCGTCATCGGCCAGCCGGTCGGCGTCCTCCACCGCCACGGCGCCCCGCGCCGCCAGCCCGGGCGCATCCGCCTCCATCAGCGCAGCCGCATCTACGCGCTCCGCCCCGCTTTCGGACATCCAGACATGGGCGAGATGGGTCTTGCCCGCCCCTTCCGGGCCGATCAGCGCCAGACGCGCGTTCGGCCAGCCGCGCCAGTCGTCCAGCATGGCCAGCGCGGTTTCATTCGCCTCAGAGACCAGAAACTCCGCCCGCCCCATCGCCCGCCGCCGGGCGAGGCCCAGATCCAGCGGCATCTGCCGGGCGCCGGGCGTCGCAGCGCTCATATGTCGACATCCCCCTCGACGGGACGGCCTTGCGAACCCAGATAGAGGCGGCTTTCAAAATATTGCTCCAGCCCGAAGCGGCTGAGCACGCCGATCACCGCAGCCGCGGGCACGGCCACCAGGAGCCCGGTGAAGCCCATCAGCGAGCCGAACGCGGCCAGCGCGAACATCAGCCAGACCGGGTGCAGCCCCACGCTGCCGCCCACCAGCTTCGGGGTCAGAAAGTTCCCCTCAAGCGCCTGCCCGATCACGAAGACCACCGCCACAGCGCCGATCCAGACCGGATCGTTCCAGAACTGAACCGCGGCGACGCCGATCGACAGCAGCCCGCCGAAGATCGAACCGACGAAGGGGATGAAGCTGATCAACCCGGCCACCAGCCCGATCAAAAGACCGAATTGCAGGCCGATGATCACCAGCGCGACGGCGTAGAACGCGCCGAGGATCAGGCAGACGCTCAGCTGCCCGCGCACGAACCCGGCCAGCACCCGGTCGATGTCGCGGGCGATCCGGCGCACCGTGTCCGCGTGCTGGCGGGGCAGCCAGCTGTCGATTTCGGCGACCATCCGGTCCCAGTCCAGCAGCAGATAGAAGGCGACGATGGGGGTGATGACGACGATGCCAAGGAAATCGACCAGCGCCAGACCGCCGGACCATGCGCCTTTCAGCACCGCCGCGCTGGCGGCGCGCGCCTTCTCCTCCAGCGACTGCAGACCCTGCTGGATGAAGGATGTCTGGTCGCCGAGCCCGCCCGGGAAATAGCGCTCGCTCATGACCGTCAGAAAATCGCGAACCCGGGCCGCCAGTTCCGGCGCATCCTGAATGAACTGGCGCACCTGATCGATGGCGAGTGGAAGAAGAATCGCGATCGAGCCGATCAGCAGCAGCAGAAAGATCGCCGTGATCACTACAGTCGCCAGGACGCGCGAGAGGCCCGCGCGCTCCAGCCGGTCGGCCAGCGGATCGGTGAAATAGGCCACCGCCATGCCCGCCAGAAAGGGCGTCAGCGCATCCGACAGCAGCCACAGGCCAAGCAGCAGGACGACGAGGCCGGCGCCCCAGTAGCGAAGTTGCTCATTGATCGTCATGCGCGCGGCGCTCCTGCAAAACCCGGCGTCCCGCCTTAGGGTTCGAACTGTTCTTGCAGGAATCGCTCTTCAAGACCATGGCCGGGATCGAACATCAGGCGCAGCGTGATCTCGGGCGCGAAGGCGATCTCGACATGCTTGACGTCGCGCACCTCGTTGCTGTCGGCGGTGGCCGAGACCGGGCGCTTGGTCGGATTGAGCACCTCGAATGTCACATGCGCCGTCTTCGGCAACAGCGCCCCCCGCCAGCGCCGCGGCCGGAAGGCGGAGATCGGGGTCAGCGCCATCAGCTCCGCGTCGATCGGGATGATCGGGCCGTGCGCCGACAGGTTGTAGGCGGTGGAGCCTGCTGGCGTCGCCACCAGAACGCCGTCGCAGATCAGCTTCTTCATGCGCAACCGGCCGTCGATATGGATCGCGATGTTGGCCGCCTGACGGGTTTCGCGCAAAAGCGCGACCTCGTTGATGGCGAGCGACTCATGCCTCTGACCCTTCGTATCTTGGGCGATCATGCGCAGCGGATGGATCTCGGCCATCTCGGCCGCTTCCAGCCGCTCGGTCAGGCCGCGCGCCAGATAGTCGTTCATCAGGAAGCCGACGGTGCCCCGGTTCATGCCATAGACCGGCAGGCCGCTCTGCATCGTCTCGTGCAGCACGTGAAGCACGAATCCGTCGCCGCCCAACGCGACGATAGTGTCCGCCTCGTCCAGCGAGGTCTGGCCGTAGCGTCGCGTCATGACGGCCAGCGAGTCCTGCGCCTCGTCGACCATGCTGGCCATGAAATGGATCTTTCGGTCCGTCACCCTCGTCTCCCCCGCGGCGGCGCCTCTTAATGCTTATTACGTGCGGCGCGCTCTAGCGATCTATGGCCGAAGCATAATCGCCAATGCGCGGCGCGCAATCCGCGATTCGGCGGCGACCGCTCGGAACGCCGCGCCGCCCCCACTTTGCGGAAATCCGTTGCTTGGCGAGGACGCGCCCGCCCGCATAGGCGAAGAGTGACGCCGATCGGAAACGCGCATGAAGAAGTTTTCCCGAATAACAGGGGATTCTTGCGCGATTTGATGAGACAGAGCCGCCCCGGCGCGATAAGACGCGGCCCACCAGAATTCACCGACCCCCAAGAGTGGAGGAACGCCGAATGGACGCATCGGTCCGCGATCCCGGGTATTTCACGCAGTCCATCGAGGACAGGGACCCCGACCTTTACGCCGCGCTCACCGCCGAGCTTGCGCGCCAGCGCGACGAGATCGAGCTGATCGCCTCGGAGAACATCGTCAGCCGCGCAGTCATGCAGGCGCAGGGCTCGGTGATGACCAACAAATACGCGGAGGGTTATCCCGGCCGCCGCTACTATGGCGGCTGCCAGTGCGTCGACATCGCCGAGGAACTGGCGATCCAGCGCGCCTGCGAGCTGTTCAACGCCGGCTTCGCCAATGTGCAGCCCCATTCGGGCGCGCAGGCCAACCAGGCCGTGTTCCAGGCCCTCCTGAAGCCGGGCGACACGTTCCTGGGCATGGACCTCGCGTCGGGCGGGCACCTGACCCACGGCGCCCCGCCGAACCAATCGGGTAAGTGGTTCAACGCCATCCAGTACGGCGTGCGCGAGCATGACGCGATCATCGACTACGACCGCGTCGCGGAGCTGGCCAAGGAGCATCAGCCGAAGCTGATCCTGGCGGGCGGCTCGGCCATTCCGCGCCAGATCGACGCCAAGCGGTTCCGCGAGATCGCCGACAGCGTCGGCGCGATCCTGATGGTCGACATGGCCCATTTCGCGGGCCTCGTGGCGGGCGGCGCGCACCCGAACCCGCTGGAGCACGCCCATGTGGTGACCACCACCACCCACAAGACCCTGCGCGGCCCGCGCGGCGGCATGGTGCTGACCAATGACGAGGCGATCGCCAAGAAGATCAACTCGGCGGTCTTCCCCGGCCTGCAGGGCGGTCCGCTGATGCATGTGATCGCCGCCAAGGCGGTCGCGTTCGGCGAGGCGCTGCGCCCCGAGTTCAAGGAATATGCAGCGCAGGTCGTCCGCAACGCTCAGGCGCTGGCGGACGAGTTGATCAAGGGCGGGCTGGACATCGTCACGGGCGGCACCGACACGCATCTGATGCTGGTCGACCTGCGCCCGAAAGGCGTGAAGGGCAATGAGACCGAGAAGGCGCTCGGCCGCGCGCACATCACCTGCAACAAGAACGGCATCCCGTTCGACCCGGAGAAGCCGATGGTGACCTCCGGCGTCCGGCTGGGCACGCCGGCCTGCACGACGCGCGGCTTCGGCGAGGAAGAGTTCCGTGAGGTCGGCCGCCTGATCACCGAGGTGGTCGACGGTCTGGCCGCCAACGGCGCAGACGGCAACGATGCGGTCGAAACTGCGGTGAAGGAAAAGGTGAAAGCGCTTCTGGACCGGTTCCCGATCTACGACACGCTTTGATCCGGCGGGCCAAGCGCCCGCCCGCAAGGTTCAGCGCCCTCGCCGCATGTCGGCGGGGGCGTTTTCGCTTACCTCTCGGCGGTCTCCTGAACCGGCGTCACGCCCATCGCGGTCGACGCCGCGAGGCTGAGGCCCGAGATCATTCCAGCAAATGCGCACAACACAGCGACCACCGCAGCGGCGCGAGCAACTCCGCTCATCGTCGTCTCCTATTCGGATTTCGTCGCCAGCTCCCCAAGCGACTTACCGGATATTGGAACAGGGTGTAGCAATTTCAACCGCCCGGCCCGCCGCTGCGACAGATTTGTTCCCAACCCCACATGTAGCGGAGCTCCACGCCCCCTACCCAACCGGTCGCGGGACCCCTATAGTGCGTGTAGATTTTGCGCGAGGGAGGTCGAGTATGCGTTGCCCGTTTTGCGGAAGCACCGAGACGCAGGTGAAGGATTCCCGGCCCGCCGAGGACCATGTGGCGATCCGCCGGCGGCGGTTCTGCCCGGCCTGCGGCGGCCGCTTCACCACCTATGAAAGGGTGCAGCTGCGCGACCTGACGGTGGTCAAGAAGAACGGCAAACGAGAGGATTTCGATCGGGACAAGCTGGCCCGCTCGATCCGCATCGCCATGCAGAAGCGCCCGGTGGAGCCTGAGCGAATCGACCAGATGATCTCCGGCATCGTGCGGCGGCTGGAATCGACCGGCGAATCCGACATCGACTCGGACATGATCGGCAATATCGTGATGGAGACGCTCGCGCGGATCGACACCGTCGCCTATGTGCGCTTCGCCAGCGTCTACAAGAATTTCCAGGAAGCGGACGATTTCGAGACCTTCGTGCACGAATTGCGACCGCCCGAGCTTCCTGTCGACAAGGACTGAGTTTCAGTCGCGCCCCCGCGCGAGGTTCCGATGAACGCTCTCGATCAGAGGCATATGGCGACCGCGCTGGCGCTGGCCGCGCGCGGTCTGGGCCGGGTTGCGCCCAATCCCGCCGTGGGCTGCGTGATCGCCCGAGGCGCGCAGGTGCTGGGCCGCGGCTGGACCCAGCCGGGCGGGCGTCCGCACGCCGAGGCCGTGGCGCTTACGCAAGCGCGGCAGCGGTTCGGCGCGGAGGCCATCAGGGGCGCGACAGCCTATGTCTCGCTGGAGCCCTGCGCCCATCACGGCCGCACCCCGCCTTGCGCCAACGCCCTGGCCGAAGCGGGCGTCGCGCGGGTCGTCGCCCCCCTCGCCGATCCGGACGCGCGCGTGAACGGGCGCGGCTTCGAGATCCTGCGTCAGGCGGGCGTCGAGGTGGAGACGGGGCTGATGGCCGCCGAGGCCGCGCGGATCAACGCCGGATTCCTGAGCCGCAAGACGCGTGGGCGGCCGCATCTGACGCTGAAGATGGCGGCGACGCTGGACGGGCGCATCGCCACCGCGACCGGCGAGAGCCGCTGGATCACCGGGCCCGAGGCGCGCCGCCGCGCGCATCTGATGCGGGCGCAGTCGGACGCCCTGCTGATCGGCGCCGGCACCGCGCGGGCGGACGACCCGATGCTGGACGTGCGCGGACTGGGGCTGGAGCACACCGCGCCGATCCGCGTGGTCGCCGACTCGATGCTCTCGCTGGAGCCGACCTCTCGCCTGGCGCTGAGCGCGTCGGATGGTCCGCCGCTGTGGCTGGCGCATGGGCCAGGCGCGCCAATGGATCGGCGAAGGACGCTGCAAGAGGCTGGCGCGGAGATGCTGGAGACGCCGCTCGACGTCGACGGGCGGTTGGACATCGCGGCTCTGATGGGCGCGTTGGCCGAGCGCGGTCTGACCCGGGTCATGTGTGAGGGCGGCGGGCGCATCGCCTCGGCCCTGCTGCACGCCGAATTGGTTGACGAGATCGTCTGGTTCACGGCCGGCGCTGCGATCGGGGCCGAGGGGCTTCCGTCGCTCGGCGCGTTGGCGCTGAACCAACTGGCGAATGCGCCGCGCTTCTCGCTTGAGCGGGTGGAGACAGTCGGCGCGGATGTGATGAGCGTCTGGCGGGCCAATTCGAGTTGACCGGCCGCGTCAGGCGCGCGGGACGACCTGCCGCCACGCCCCTAGCAATGCCGAAAGCGCGCGCAAGCCGGCGCCAGAGCGCGCGGAACGCGGCGCCTGTGAGGCGGCGATCAGTCGGTCGACCACCACCTCCACTTCGCAGGGCAGGCCCGAGAGGGGGTCGAGATAGCGCGGATAGAGAATCAGCGCCGCGGCGACCAGTTCGTCCAGCGTCGCCCGTCGGGTGCGGCGCGGAATCGGCGCTGCGTCCTCAGTCAGCCCCCACCCGACGTAGAAGGGATGACCCCGACAGGTGACGCGCTTGCCGCGCATCAGCGCCTCGAACCCCATCAAAGAGGTCATGGTCCAGACCTCGTCGGCGCGCTCGATCAGCGTCGCTGGGGCGGCGTTGCGCGCGACATGATCGGCGAGGCGCGCCAGTTCCGCCGCCGGGACCTCGCCAGCGCGCAGTCCCGCCTCCACATCCGGATGCGGCTTGTAGATCAGCGTGGCGTCCGGGCGAGCCCGACGCGCGGCGCGCAGAAGGTCAAGATTCGTCCTGATACCGCACGCGCCCAGATGGACAGAGGCATCGTCCTCCACCTGCCCCGGAACCAGCAGCACCTTCCGGCCAATTTTAGGTTCGAATTCGGCAATGTTTCCGACATTGTACTTGCTGAGCCCCGCGCGCACGATCCGCGCTCGCAGCGTCCACGCCCGGGCCAGCAACTCCGCGTCGAATCCGCCCGCCTCGATCATCGCCTCCAGATCGCTGGGGCGCGTCGGATCATAGTAGATCCCACTTTGGTCCAGCGCGATCGAGAGCGCTGGCGTCAGCGCCGCGCCCAGCCCCACCGATCGCAGGAACCCATCCTCCATCAGCACCAGCGGCACGCCGCGAGCGGCGCAGTCCTCGGCCAACCCCGGACGCTCCTTCGAGGCCCAGACGATGACGCGTGCGCCCCTCGCCGCCGCGCGGTCTACGGCTCGGCCGGGGTCATCCTCGAATTCGGGGCGACCGTCGGTCGAGCTTAGCAAGCGCGCCACGGTCGGGCGCTTCCAGCGACTCATGCCGACGCAGATGGTCGGGCGGCGGTTCTCGGAATTAGCGGCGCGAAGGCAGGTCAGAATCTCCGCCACCGTCTCGAAATCCGTTAATTCATCCTTGAAAGGGTCGTAGTAAAGCGGTTGCAGCAGCCATGCGGCGGCGAACACTTCCTCGATGCTGCGCCGCTTGCCGCGGCGCGGCGTCAGCGACAGGTCCTCGCCTTCGGCCAGCCCCCAGCCCGCGTAAAAGGGCGCGCCGAACAGGCGCACGGGCTTCTCCGCCATCATCGCCTCGAAGCCGAGTTGCGAGGTGACGGCGTAGACCTTAGACGCGCGCTCCAGCAACGCCCAGGGGTTCAACGGCTCCGCGAAGAGGCGCATCCCCTCGTCGAGAACGGCGGGCGAGAAATGCCCCCGCCGCCGCCCGGACACCACGTTCGGGTGCGTTCGGATGACAATCTCCGCCGAGGGATTCTCGACCCGCGCCGCCGCCAGCATGTCCCGGAAGGTCTCAGGCCCCGCGCTACCCCAGCGGATCGAGGCGTCGCCCCATGTTTGGTCGACCACCAGCACGAATCCGGGGTCAGGCGGCGTCGCAGCCCCCCACTCGCCTTCGTCCGGGACCGCGTTGTATTTCGACAAGCGTCGATCGCGCAGCAGGGCGATCCCAGCGCGAGCGCGAGCGATCAGCTCCGGCGTCTCCCACCCCTCGCCCGCCAACAGGTTCTCTAGATCGGAGGGCCGGGTCGCGTCGTAATAGACGCCGCTCCAATCCGGCAGGATCGACAGTGGCTGCGCGAGAGGCGAGCGCCCGCCCCAGCCGCCGTCAAGCGAGCGCAGAAACCCGTCCTCCAGTGTCAGCAGCGGCTTTCCGGTGCGCTCGGCGGCCCAGGCGGCGCGGCGCGCGGGCCCATCCCGTCCCCAAGCCACAAACGCGTCGAAATCTGGGCTTCGGAGCGGAATGCCCGGCCTCAGTTGATACCCGGCGAGCTTCAGGATCCGCGCCAGCCGGGCCTGACGCGCGAAGCCGAGTGACAACGCGCCCAGCCGCCGCGGCGTCATGCTCAGAATGACCCCAGCGTCGCCGTCGAAGCGGCGAAGTTGACCGTCGGCACCACTGCGCCCAGCACCTTCCGCCAGCGAGTGAACGGAGCTGTCGTGACATAGATCGAATCGCCGTCGCGAATTTCGAACGCGTCGGCGGCGAACAGGCCCTGGCTACTCGTCAAGTCGATCAGATAGGCGGTCTGCGCTTCGCCGCCGTCGCCCGGCCGACCGAGCGCCGACATTATTTCGGGCGCTTCATTGCGAAAGATGAAGACTCCGGTCGGGTCCGCCGCCGCGTCCTGCAATCCGCGCGCGGCGGCCAGCGCCTCAAGCGCGCTCATGGTCGGCTTCGGGAACGGCACCAGGCTTTGCGAACCGACCGCGCCTAGCGCCGCAAACGTGCGGGCGTCCCGCTCCAGAATCAGCGTATCGCCGGCGCGCAGCGCCACGTCGAGCGCCGGATCGTTATAGATGTCCTGCAGCCAGGCTGCGCCTTCAAGGTCGCCCCGGCGCAGCTTGACCCGCACGTTGAGCGGGTCCTCGCCCACCCCGCCCGCCAGCGAGATAGTGGACAGGAGGCGTCCGTTTTGGCGCTCGAGCGGGAAAACGCCATTCTTGGCGGCGATGCCGCTGACCGTCACCGAACGGCCGCGCCGCTCCGCCACGCGAACCTCCACCTGCGGGTCCAGCGTCTTGTCCGCCAGCGCGGCGCGGATGGCTTCACGTATCTGGCCCGGCGTACGGCCTGCGGCGTGAAGGCGGCCGACGAAAGGCACGTAAATTTCGCCCCTCCCATCCACGATGATCGCCTCAATCCGGGCGACGCGCGCTCCGTCCGGGGCGAAGATCGCGTTCTCGTTCGCCTCCCAGACGGAGACCGACAGAAGGTCGCCTTTGCCGACGGCGTCGTAATTCTCCTCCCGCGCGGCGAGAAAGTCGGGGCCGAATCCATCAACAGAGGCGGCGCGGGTAATCTCCGCCACGGCGGCGTCGACCTGAACCAGCTCGACTCCGGCCGCAGGGTCTTCCGCGGACGCGGTCAGCTCCTCGATATAGGGACCGCTGCGGGGCAGCCCGCATCCGCTGAGCGCCAGCGCCGCCATCATGGCCGTGATCATCTTTGGCGTATGGTTCATCAGAGTCCGACCTTTCACCCAAATCAGTCAGCTTGTGGCGCAAAGCGCGGACCGTCCGGCTTCGTGCTCCAGCTTTGGAATCGCGATCGCGTCATAGGGGTCGTTCGGGGCCAGCATCATAGGGGCGGCGCGTTGGGCTGCGGCGCGCCGGCCGCCGGCGCGGTAGAAACTTCCCTCGATCTGCGACGTGACGAGGAGAAACCGTCGGAACGCCGCGTAAGCCTTGGGATCGGGCGGATTTGGCGCGCGGAAGAACTCCTCCAGCGGCTGCCTCGACGTAAGGCCCGGCTTGTCAAACACCGCCCGGCCCATCGCCCGCACGGGCAGGCCGCGCCACAGCGCCTGATGCGCCGAGGTGGAATTGATGGTGACGGCCGAAACAGCGCCGTCGAGAAGCTGCGCCAGCCGTCCGCGCTCCAGAAAGATCACCCGGTCGCCGCGGCCGGTCCTGTGCGCGATGCGCCGGGCGAGCGCGCCCAGATTCTCGCGCCCGTCATCAAAGGGGTGCGCCTTCAGCACCAGCTTGTCGCCCGCAGGCGCGCCGCGAAAGAACGCATCGACACATTCCTCGACGAACTCGGCGACCGAGTCGTAATCGCTGTGCGCCCTTATCGAGGCGTCGAAGGCGAGTTGCAGCAGCACGAGGTGATAGCGCTTGCCCTGTCTGCGCAGCGTCGCTTCGCGCAATCGCGAGGCGCCGGACAAAGCCGGCAGCACCGCCAGACGTCGCAGGTAGAATGCGAATTCCGTCTCCAGCGCCAGCTCGCGATGGCGGGCGTAATTCGGATACCGCGCGGCGCCGAGCCATAACGCGAGGTGATGCGCCAAGCTCCAGAACGTATGGGCTAGGGACGAGCCCCACTTCGCCGGCGCCGCCTTCATCGGGCGGTTCAAACGTCTGGCGGCTTCGCGGATTTCGGCGATGGACATGCCCATCAGGCGCGAGTTGCCGTTCACCCCACCGCGCTCGTAGGTGATCCAGTAGGGGCGCAGATAGCCTTCCTCGAAACAATGCACGGTGACGGCGGCGCCAGCGGCGAGACGCGCCTCCTTGTGATAGGGGCGCTCGTCGCCATAGAGCACCAGATCGGTGACGCCGAGATCGCGAATCCGACGGCGGATATGCACTGGCCATTCGTCGGCGCGGCCCTGAAACGCCTCATAACCCTCGCGACCGCGCCACTCGGCCTCATCCGCAAAGGTGAACCCGATTTTCCGGCAGGCCGCCCCATGCGCGGTCAATTCCGCCGCGAGGCGAGAGAAGAATGGCCCGTTCGGCCCCTGAAGAAACAGGAAGACCCGCTCGCGGCCCTCCGCTCCGGCCGAAAATGGCGCCGTCTCGCAATCCCGCCCCGACAGATCCGCCACCGTTCAGGCCCCTTGCGCGTTAACTCTGTTGAGGGACAGTGCGGCAGGAAGCCTTACCGAAGACTTAAGCTCGGAGCGCCGGCGGGTCCGCGGCGCGCTTGCCCCCGGCGCGTCTGACGTTACTGTGCGCCAAACCATGTTCGTGGAGGGGTCATGTTCACTGGAATCGTGACGGATGTCGGCCGGATCGCCAGCGTTTCGAAAAATGGCGACACGCGAGTGCGAATCGACTGCGCCTATGACGCGGACGGAATCGACATCGGCGCTTCCATCGCGTGCTCCGGGGTCTGCCTGACCGTGGTGGACCGGGGCCCCCGGGACGGCGGCGCGTGGTTTGACGTCGACGCGTCGGCGGAAACTCTGTCGAAGACCAATCTGGGAGCGTGGGCCAAGGATACGCGGGTCAACCTGGAGCGCGCGCTGAAGGTTGGCGACGAGCTCGGCGGCCATGTGGTCACGGGCCATGTCGACGGCGTGGCCGAGGTGGTTTCCGTAGCGAAGGAAGGCGACTCGACCCGGGTCACGTTCCGCACGCCCGAGAACCTCGCCCGTTTCATCGCCGAGAAAGGGTCGGTCACGCTGAACGGCGCGTCGTTGACGGTGAACGAGGTCGACGGCGCGACCTTCGGCGTGAACCTGATCCCGCACACCAAGGAGGTCACGACCTGGGGCGACGTGGCGCCGGGCGACCGGATCAACCTGGAGATCGACATCCTCGCGCGCTATGTGGCGCGCCTTGCTGAGACAGCCTGAGCGATTGTCGAGCCTGCGCCCCGCGGGCATAGTGACCGCCTGCGAGACGTAGGGAGGGTCGCATGCGCATTCTGCTATCGACGGCGATCCTGATGGCGCTGGCGCCCGTCGTCGCCCATGCCGACGACGCGGCTGTCTGCGGGTCGGAG
>QKHF01000034.1 GCA_003250135.1 Paracoccaceae bacterium
GGCAGGCCGGCGGCGCGCAGGCCCTCCTTCAGGCAGTCGAGAATCGCGCCCGACGAATGGAAGCTCTCCGACCCGCCGCGGAGGATCGCCGCGTTGCCTGATTTCAGGCAGAGGCCCGCCGCATCCGCCGTCACGTTGGGGCGGCTTTCATAGATCACGCCGATCACGCCCAAGGGGGTGCGCACGCGCTTGATATGGAGGCCATTGGGCCGGTCCCACTCCGCCATCACGGCGCCGACGGGATCGTCCTGCGCGGCGACCGTCCTCAACCCTTCGGCCATCGCGGCGACACGCTCCTCATTCAACATCAGCCGGTCGAGCAGCGCCTTGGAGAGGCCCTTCTCGCGCCCGAAAGCCATGTCCTTCTCGTTGGCGGCGACGATGTCGGCGGTATGGGCGACGATCGCGTCGGCGGCGGCCTCCAGCGCCTTGCGCTTCGTCTCGGCCGAGGCGGCGGCCAGAGCGCGCGCGGCTTCCTTGGCGCGGGCGCCGATCTCGGCCATCGCGGCGGCGGCGTCCTGAGCGGTCGTTTCAGCAGCCATGTTCATCATGCGCCTCCCCATAGCACCATATCATCCCGATGCGCCATTGCGGCCCGTCCGGGATAGCCGAGCAGTTCTTCGATCTCGCCGCTGCGCCGTCCGGCGATCACCCGCGCCTCGACAGCGCTGTAGGACGCCAGCGCGGCCCCGAGCGCCGCGCCCTCTTCGCTCTCGATGGCGACAGGATCGCCCCGCTCGAAAGACCCGACGACGCGTTTCACCCCGGCGGGCAGCAGAGACTTGCCCTGTCCCAGCGCCCTCGCCGCGCCAGCGTCGACGATGAAAGCGCCCATGGGCTTCATGCCGGCGATCCACTGCTTCTTGGCGCGCGCGGCGTCCTCCTTCGGCAGGAACCACGTCGCCAGCGCGCCATTCTCCAGCGCGGCCAACGGGTGATCGACCGCCCCCTTGGTGATCGCCATGGCGCAACCGCCGCGCATCGCGGTCTTGGCCGCCATCAGCTTGGTGACCATGCCGCCCTTGGCGCCCTCGGTGCCGGTGCCGCCCGCCATCGCCTCGATCTCGGCCGAGATTTCGCGCACGACTCCGATATGGCTGGCGCCTTCGAAATCGCGCGGGTTCTTGTCATAGAGCCCATCGACATCCGACAGCAGAACCAGCACGTCCGCGTCGGCGATCTGCGCCACCCGGGCGCCCAAACGGTCGTTGTCGCCATAGCGGATCTCGTCGGTCGCGACAGTGTCGTTTTCGTTGACCACCGGCGTCGCGCCATTGGCCAGCAACTCCTGCAGCGTGGCGCGCGCGTTCAGATAACGCCTGCGGTTCTGGGTGTCGTCCAGCGTCAGCAGCACCTGCGCAGAGATTACGCCATGGGGCGCCAGCGCCTCCTCATAGGCGCGGGCGAGCCGGATCTGCCCGACCGCGGCCGCCGCCTGGCTCTGTTCCAGCGTCAGCGCGCCCCGGGGCAACTTCAGCGCCCGCCGTCCCAACGCGATGGAGCCGGAGGAGACGATCACCACATCCGTGCCCCGCGCCCGGATCGCGGCGACATCCGCTGCGAGCGTCTTCAGCCAGGCGTCGCGCAGCGCGCCGGTCCCGGCGTCCACCAGAAGCGCCGAGCCGATCTTCACCACCAGGGTGCGCGCGGCCTTGAGGCGGCCAGCCCCCTCGCCCGAGGTGTCGTCAGAGGTCAGGGGCGCCATGTCTCAGGCTCCTTCAGCGCGTCCTCCTCCGCCTGCCGGGCGCCCTTGATCCGCGCGCGCAACGCACGCAGCGTCTCGGTCACGCCTTCGCCGGTGGCGGCGGAAATCGCGGCGACGTCCTTGGCGCCCGCCGCGCGCAGGACCGCGAGTTTCTCCGCCCGCTCCTCCTCGCTCAACGCGTCGGCCTTGTTGAGCCGGACGATGCGGGTCTTCTCGTCCAGCCCGGCGCCATACTCGGCCAGCTCGCCGCAGATCACGCGATAATCCTCGGCCACGTCCTCGGACGTGCCATCGACCAGATGCAAGAGGACGGCGCAGCGCTCCACATGCCCGAGGAACCGGTCTCCGATCCCGCGGCCTTCATGCGCGCCCTCGATCAGGCCGGGAATGTCGGCCAACACGAATTCCGCGTTGTCGACGCCCACCACGCCTAGATTCGGATGCAGTGTGGTGAAGGGATAGTCGGCGATCTTGGGCCGCGCGTTCGAGGTCGCGGCGAGAAAGGTCGACTTGCCCGCATTGGGCAGCCCCACCAGTCCGGCGTCCGCGATCAGCTTCAGCCGCAGCCAGATCGTGCGCTCCACCCCCGGCTGGCCGGGATTGGCCCGTCGGGGCGCCTGATTGGTCGAGGACTTGAAATGGAGGTTGCCGAAGCCGCCATTGCCGCCCTTGGCCAGCAGCACCCGCTGGCCGAGAGTGGTGAGATCCGCGATCAGCGTCTCCTGATCCTCGTCGAGGATCTCCGTGCCCACAGGCACCTTTAGCACCACATCCGCGCCGCCCGCGCCGGAGCGTTGCCGGCCCATGCCGTGAATGCCGTTCTTCGCCTTGAAATGCTGCTGATAGCGATAGTCGATCAGCGTGTTGAGCCCGTCCACGGCCTCGGCCCAGACATCGCCGCCCTTGCCGCCGTCGCCGCCGTCAGGGCCGCCGAACTCGATGAATTTCTCACGCCGAAAGCTGACGCAGCCGGGGCCGCCGGCGCCCGACTTGATATAGACCTTGGCGAGGTCGAGAAACTTCATGGCTCATCCTTTCGCGCCTTGATAGGCGCGCCCCGCTTTCACCGCAACGCGGCGTCTTTCGCCGCCTGCCAGATCGCCCGCTCCAACGCGCAGCGCTGGGCCTTCACCGTCTCGCCGCGCGCGGGGCAGAACTGTTCGAACTCCTCGCCGAAGACGAAGCCGCATTTCTCCAGCACCCGGCGCGAGGGACGGTTGTCGAGGAACGCGTCCGAGGTGACGACCTGCAAATCACGATCCGCGAACCCCTCATCCAGCACCGCCCGCGCGGCCTCGGTCGCGATCCCGCGGCCCCAGGCGGGCGCCCCCAGCCAATAGCCGAGCCGCCGCTCGCCCGCAGCGCCCCTGTCGCGCAGCTCGATGACGCCGACCATGTCGGCCCAGTCCGCATTCGCCAACTGGATCGCATAGGCGGAGATGTTCACCTCGCCCGAATGCGCCCGCTCGATGAACGCCTGCGCCGCGCCCGGCGGATAGGGATGCGGGATGCGCGCCAGCATCCGCGCGACCTTGATGTCGCTGGCGTAAAGCGAGATCGGCCCGGCGTCCTCCGGCTTCAGGGGGCGCAGCAGCAGTCTTTCGGTCGTCAGCGTGTCGCGCATCTCGCGCCTTCCTCCCCAGGAGCCGCGCCGTCGTGTCCCGAAACGAAAAAGGGACCGGCCGGCGGCCGATCCCCCTTTGATTTCCGGTTCGGCCTGAAGTTACTCAGCAGCCTCCGGCTTCGGCAGGACCGAGATGAAGGTCCGGCCCTTGAGGCCTTTATGGAATTTCACGGCGCCCTCGGCGGTGGCGAAGATCGTGTGATCCTTGCCCATGCCGACGCCCTCGCCCGGCCACCACTTGGTGCCGCGCTGGCGCACCAGGATGTTGCCCGGAATGACGGCCTCGCCGCCGAACTTCTTCACGCCAAGGCGGCGGCCGGCGGAGTCGCGGCCGTTGCGGGACGAACCGCCTGCTTTTTTATGAGCCATGGGTCGGTCTCCTTACTCTGCGGCTTCGACGGCTGCGGCGGCGGGCGCCGAGCCCGCGCCGATGGCGGCCTTCACGCCGGACGCGTCGGCGCCGGAGGCGAGGATGTCGATCACCTTCACCTCGGTCAGGTCCTGCCGGTGGCCTTTCTTGCGGCGCGACGAGTGCTTGCGGCGGCGGCGCTTCAGGTTGATCAGCTTCGGCCCGCGGGTGGCGCCCACGACCTCGACCTGCACGCCCGCGCCCTCGACGAACGGAGCGCCGACGGTCACGTCGCCCTCGCCGCCAAGCATCAGCACGTCGTTGAATTGAATGGTCTCGCCGGCCTCGGCCGCGAGCTTCTCGACAACCAGCACATCGTCCTTGGCGACCTTGTACTGCTTGCCGCCAGTCTTGATGACTGCGAACATCTTCTCGTCCTTTTGCGACTGCCGCGTCCTGTGGCGCCGGTCGGCCTGTCGGCTTCCCAGTCTTTTGCGCTTCTCGCGCGCCTCGAACAGCGCGCCCTTGCGGGCGTTATTCAACAGATAGCCCGCCCGCAGGAAACCCCGCGTGCGGAGCGCGCCTTATGCGCGCGCAGGCCCTTTATGTCAAGGCTTTCAGGGCGCGTCCGAAACCCATGTCAAAGCAGGTCTTGCGCCCTTCCCCGCCCGCCGCTAAACATCGCGCCGCGTCGGCCAGACGTCAGCCTGCGGAGAGGTGCCGGAGTGGTCGAACGGGGCGGTCTCGAAAACCGTTGTGGGGGCGACCCCACCCAGGGTTCGAATCCCTGTCTCTCCGCCATACATCCCCTTCTCCATTGACTGAGATTTGATGCAGCGGCCGCTATCGGCGCCGGGCCGCCTCATGGCGGCTGCGGAAGTTTGGTCGCCGAAACGAAAACGGGCGGCCCAAGGGC
>QKHF01000057.1 GCA_003250135.1 Paracoccaceae bacterium
GCGTGGTGCCCGCTCCGGGACTCGAACCCGGATGACCATAGGCCGAGGGATTTTAAGTCCCTTGCGTCTACCAGTTCCGCCAAGCGGGCGCCGGGCAGGAAAGTGCGGCGGAGAATATCGCGGGCGCGGGCCGCTGCAAGGGCGGGATCGCCTTCACTCCGGCGGCGTCTCGCTGATCGCATCCGCGCCCAGCCGGGTCAGCATCGCGCGCAGGTCTTCGACCGCCGCCTCCAGCGCCGCCCGGTCAGGCGACCGCGCCACCAGAGTCGCGCCCAGCCCGCCGCGGAAGAAGGGATAGCTGCCGATCGAGACGCGGGGATGGCGCGCGGCGACCTCGCCGAGGTCCTGCGCCATCACGCCCTCCTGCACCGGCGCGCGCAGCGACCAGGCCAGCGTCGGCGCGCCGCCCTTCAGCATCGGCCGGGCGCTCTCGAACAGCTCGGCGAAGATGTTGGGCACGCCCGCCATGACGAACACGTTCTCCAGCCGGAACCCCGGCGCCTGACTCAGCGGGTTGAGGATCAGCTCGGCCCCCTCCGGAATCCGCGCCATCCTCAGCCTTGCCTCGTTCAGGTCTCCGGGCGGGTAGAACGCCTCCAGAATGGCCCGCGCGTCGCCCCGTACGCCGATGGGAACGCCGAAGGCGGCGGCGACCGAATCTGCGGTGATGTCGTCATGGGTCGGGCCGATCCCGCCCGAGGTGAAGACGTAGTCGACCCTGGTCCGCAAGCCGTTCACCGCCTCGACGATGGCGTCCCGCTCATCCGGCACGACCCGCGCCTCGCGCAGGGATATTCCCATCTCCGTCAGTTGCCTGGCCAGATAGTTGGTGTTGGCGTCGCGCGTGCGGCCGGAAAGCACCTCGTCGCCGATCACGATCATCGCCGCCGTCGGGTTGGAATCCGTCATGTGAGCGCCCTTGAAACCTTTGGATCGGACGCGATATGCGCCCGGTATGAAATTCGACCGCCCCCTGATCAAAGGCCGCCTGATCCAGCGTTATAAGCGCTTTCTGGCTGACGTCACGCTTGAGGACGGCCAGACCGTCACCGCCCATTGCGCCAATCCCGGCGCCATGCTGGGGCTGAACGCGCCGGGGCTGACGGTTTGGCTGGAGCCGAATGACGACCCGAAGAAGAAGCTGAAATACTCGTGGAAGCTGGTGGAGTTGCCGGACGGGGACTGGGCCGGGATCGACACCTCGTTGCCCAACAGGCTGGTCGCCGAGGCGCTGGCGGCGGCCGCCATCCCGGAACTTGCCGGGTATGAGTCCATCCGCCGCGAGGTGAAGTACGGCCGGAACAGCCGCATCGATTTCCTTCTGGTCGGCGCCGGGCGGCCCGATTGCTATGTCGAGGTGAAGAACGTCCACCTCCGCCGGGTGGGCGATCTTGCCGAGTTTCCCGATTCGGTCACCACGCGCGGCGCCAAGCATCTGGAGGAGTTGGGCGCGATGGCCGAGGCGGGCGCGCGGGCGGTGATGCTCTACGTGGTGCAGATGACCGGATGCGGCCGGTTCGCGCTGGCGGGGGACATCGATCCCGCCTACGCCGCGGCGTTTCAACGGGCGCGCGAGTGCGGAGTCGAGGCGCTGTGCCGCGCCTGTCGCATTTCAGAGGGGGAGATCGGTCTTGATCGAGCCCTGCCGATAGTCGAGAAGGGCTGAGGGCCCTCGCAAGGGGAATGGGGACTTTGGAGACGATGTTGCGCGCCGACCGCACGCCCGAAGGGATCAAGCTGCACACGCCGGAGGATTTCGACGGCATGCGCGCGGCTGGTCGCGCGGCGGCCGAGATCCTCGACATGATCGGCGCGCATGTGGATGTCGGCGTAACGACGGGCGCGCTGGACGAGTTGATCCTCGAGCACATCAAGGCGCATGGGCTGACATCGGCCACCATCGGCTATCGCGGCTACCAGCACGCCAGCTGCATCTCGGTCAATCATACGGTCTGCCACGGCATCCCGGGCGAGAAGGCGCTGAAGAACGGCGACATCCTGAACATCGACGTCACCGTCATCGTGGACGGCTGGTATGGCGACAGCTCCCGCATGTTCGTGGCCGGCACGCCCAGCCGCCGGGCCGAGCGGCTGATCGACGTGACGCACGAGGCGCTGATGCGCGGCATCGACGAGGTGCGGCCGGGAAACACCTTCGGCGACATTGGCGCAGCGATCCAGAAATACGCCGAAAGCCAGCGCTGCTCGGTGGTGCGCGATTTCTGCGGCCATGGCCTTGGGCGGGTGTTTCATGACGCGCCCAACGTGCTGCATTACGGGCGGGCCGGCGCCGGCGCCAAGTTGCGCCCCGGCATGTTCTTCACCATCGAGCCGATGATCAATCTCGGCCGGCCCGAGACCAAGATATTGTCCGACGGCTGGACTGCGGTGACCCGCGACAAGTCGCTTTCGGCGCAGTTCGAGCATTCGGTCGGCGTCACCGAGGACGGGGTGGAGATCTTCACCCTCTCGCCCGCGGGCAAGTTCCACCCGACCTGGGCGCGGTGACAGGCTGCGCTGGCGCGCGTTTTGGTCGGCCAGAATAAGACGACAATTAGGGAGGACGAAACAGGGCTCTCGCCGCAGGCGCGGCGAGCCTCGATCGCGACTATTTAGACATTGGAGCTGGAGATGATGCGAATCCAACTGGGCTGCGAACTGACCTACGATTTCCGCCAGGACACGCCGATGATCGCGCTTCTCAACGTGCATTACTCGCTGGTCTCGATGCTGGAGGTCCCCGACAGGCTGATGACGAGCCCGTCGGTTCCGATCGAAAGTTATCGCGATGGTTTCGGCAACTGGTGCTCCCGTCTGACGGCGCCGGCCGGGCGCTTCTCCATCGGCGCGAATGGCGTTATCCACAGTGACGGCCTTCCGGATCAGGTCGATCTGAGCGCCGCGCAGCACCGGGTTGAGGACCTTTCGTCCGATACGCTCGTCTACCTGCTCGGCAGCCGGTATTGCGAGACCGATCGATTGTCCGAAGAGGCTTGGCGGTTGTTCGCCGGAACGCCGCCGGGCGCAGCGCGGGTTCAGGCGATCTGCGATTACGTGCATCGGCATGTGACGTTCGGGTACGAGCATTCAAGCCCGACCCGGACCGCAGTCGAGACCTATGCCGAGCGGCGCGGCGTCTGTCGGGACTTCACGCATCTGGCGATCACGTTCTGCCGCTGCATGAACATTCCGGCCCGCTATTGCACGGGATATGTCAGCGACATCGGCTTGCCGCCGCCCTATGAGCCGATGGATTTCGCCGCCTGGATGGAGGTCTTTCTCGACGGTGGATGGCGAACCTTCGATCCTCGAAACAACAGTCCGCGGATTGGCCGCGTTCTGATCGCGCGCGGCCGGGACGCCGCCGACGTGCCGCTGACCCATACATTCGGGCCGAACGACCTGGCCGGCTTCAGGGTCTGGATCGATGAGGCTCCGCAGGCCTGAACCGGGGGGCGGAGTCAGCGCGCCGGGCGCATCCCGCCGGTGTGCTTGTCGATCTCCAGCCGCTGCACCAGCGATCCGTCCTGAGTCACGATCTCTGCGACGATCTCGCCCTCTTCGGTTTCCTTGACGTCGCCGAGCTTGAGGTTGGGGTTTCCCATCCATTCAAGCTGGTGCTCCATCATATGCCTGACGTCGTCGGTCGAGAGGTCCGAGGGAAGGGGCCGCCCCATGTCGCGGCCCATTCCGTAAGGGGACCGCCCCATCATGGCGTCCGGTCCCATCATCATGCCGGGACCCATTCCGTGGTCCTCGTCCGGCGCCATCATCGGGCCGCCGAGCATCCCGCCATAACCTCGGCCGGGCTCCATGCCATGGCCCTCGTCCATCATGCCGTGATGGCGCATCTCTTGCTCCATGTGACGGCCATACGAATGATCGCAGGGCGGGTAGGGGAAATGCATTTCGCGGGTGTCGTGCGCGCGCGCCGGCGCAGCGACCGACATCAGCGCCAGACTTGTTGCGCCGAGCGCGGCGGCGAACAGTTGGGTGATCTTCATGACGAGCCTCCTTTGCAGGCGTGTTCACGCTTGCGGAAACGCCTAGCGCCAGGCCCGGCGAGTCGCATTGACCGAGGACAAGCGGCGCCGATGCATGGCCGGCCCTTAACCCTTCGCTAACGAATCCGGCCCAGAAGGTTGAAAAACTCTTAATCGCGGGCGGGCATGGCGCGGAAAAAGAAGCAGGACGGGCTGTCGGAGGCGCCGGTGATCGCCGGGTTTGAGGCGCTCCCGACACTTGCCGCGCCCGCCGCCAAACCCGCGCCCGCCACGGACGACCGCCACGGCCATCGCGACCGGCTGCGCGAGCGGTTCATGACGGGCGGGGCCGACGCCATGCCCGATTACGAGCTTCTGGAGTTGCTCCTGTTCCGCGCCATTCCGCGGCAAGATGTGAAGCCGTTGGCGAAACGGCTTCTGGCCCGGTTCGGAGACTTCAACCGGGTGATCGCCGCCGCGCCTGCGCGGCTGGCGGAAGTGGCGGGGGTTGGCGATGCGGTCGTGCGGGAGATCAAGATCGTGGAGGCCGCCGCCCACCGCATGGCCCGGTCGCGGGTGATCGGCAAGCCGGTGCTCTCCAGCTGGGGCGA
>QKHF01000133.1 GCA_003250135.1 Paracoccaceae bacterium
TGTCGACCAGCTTGCCCGCGGTGATCCACGGCATCATATCGCGCAGCTTGCCGCCGATCGCCTCGATCTGGTGGGCGTCGTTGTTGCGGCGGGTCGCCTTGAAGCTCGGCTGGCCGGCCTTGCACTCCAGCATCCAGTCGCGCACGAAACGGCCCTGCTGGATGTCGTCCAACACCGCCTTCATCTCGGCCTTGGTGCGCTCATAAGGAACAACGCGCGGGCCGGAGACATACTCGCCATACTCCGCGGTGTTGGAGATCGAGTAGTTCATGTTGGCGATGCCGCCCTCGTAGATCAGGTCGACGATCAGCTTCACCTCGTGCAGGCATTCGAAATAGGCCATCTCGGGCGCGTAGCCCGCTTCGACCAGGGTCTCGAAGCCGCAGCGGATCAGCTCCACCAGGCCGCCGCACAGCACCGCCTGCTCGCCGAACAGGTCGGTCTCGCACTCTTCCTTGAAGGTGGTCTCGATGATGCCCGAGCGGCCGCCGCCGATCGCCGAGCAATAGGACAGGCCCAGCTCAAGCGCGCGGCCGGTGGCGTCCTGATGCACGGCCACGAGGCAGGGCACGCCGCCGCCCTTGACGAACTCGCCGCGCACGGTGTGGCCGGGGCCCTTGGGCGCCATCATGATGACGTCTACGCCGGCCTTCGGCTCGATCAGGCTGAAATGCACGTTCAGGCCGTGGGCGAAGGCGATCGCCGCGCCGTCCTTCAGGTTCTCGTGGATGTGCTTGTAATAGGTCTCGGCCTGCAGCTCATCCGGCATGGTCAGCATGATCAGGTCGCACCACTTGGCGGCCTCGGAGATCTCCATGACCTTCAGGCCCTGGCCCTCGGCCTTCGCGGCGCTGGGCGAACCGGGGCGCAGCGCGACCGCCACGTCCTCGACGCCGCTGTCGCGCATGTTCAGCGCATGGGCGTGGCCCTGAGAGCCATAGCCGACGATGGCGACCTTCTTGCCCTTGATCAGATTGATGTCGCAGTCGCGATCGTAATAGACGCGCATTGTGTCCCTCGTGGTGGTTTCTCGACCCGGCGGAACCGTGGCGGGGTCTCTGGATTGCGGCAGGTGCCTAGCGGCTGGGTCGATTTTTGGCAAGAGGCCGACCCGGCCGCTGCGGCGCTATTCCTTGGGCGCGTCCACGCCGCGGCTGATCGCGGCGACGCCGGTGCGGGCGAGGTCGATCAGGCCCAGCGGCTTCATCAGGTCGACGAAAGCGTCGATCTTCTCGGGCGCGCCGGTCAGCTCGAACACGAAGCTCTCCAGCGTGGTGTCGACGACCTTGGCGCGGAACACGTCGCACATGCGCAGCGCCTCGACGCGCTTGTCGTCAGAGCAGACGACTTTGACCAGCGCCAGCTCGCGCTCCACATGCGGGCCTTCGGTGGTCAGGTCGTGCACGTCGTGCACCGGCACCAGCCGGCCGAGCTGGGACTTGATCTGCTCCAGCACCATCGGCGTGCCGGTGGTCACGATGGTGATGCGGGAATAGTGGCGGCTGTGGTTCACCTCCGCCACGGTCAGGCTCTCGATGTTATAGCCCCGGCCCGAGAACAGGCCGATCACCCGCGCCAGAACGCCCGCCTCGTTGTCGACGATGACGGCGAGCACGCGGCGCTCATTCTCATCGCCGTAGCCCGGCTTGAGGTGATAGGCGGAATGCTGGGACGAGCCCTTTTTGAGGTGTAGCGCGTTCATCAGACCAGCACCGCTCCCGTATGATCGATCGTGTTCTGCGTGGACGCTTCGCCCAGCAGCATTTCGTTATGCGCCTTGCCCGACGGGATCATCGGGAAGCAGTTCTCGTGACGCTCGACAAGGCAGTCGAAGATGACCGGGCCGTCATAGTCCAGCATCTCCTTGATCGCGTCGTCCAGGTCGGCCGGGTTCTCGCACTTGATGCCCTTGCAGCCGAACGCCTCGGCCAGCTTCACGAAGTCCGGCAGCGCCTCGGAATAGGAGCTGCTGTAGCGTTCGCCGTGCAACAACTCCTGCCACTGGCGCACCATGCCCAGACGCTCGTTGTTCAGGATGAACTGCTTGACCGGCAGGTTGTACTGAACCGCGGTCGACATCTCCTGCATGGTCATCATGAACGAGGCTTCGCCGGCGACGTTGATGACCAGCGAGCGCGGATTGGCGACCTGCACGCCGATCGAGGACGGCACGCCATAGCCCATCGTGCCCAGCCCGCCGGAGGTCATCCAGCGCTTCGGCTCCTCAAAGCCCAGGAACTGCGCCGCCCACATCTGATGCTGGCCGACCTCGGTGCAGATGTACCGGTCGTGCTTCTTGGTCAGCTCCTCCAGCCGCTGCAGGGCGTATTGCGGCTTGATCGTCTCGGTCGAGGGCTTGTAGCGGAGGCAGTCGACCGCCTTCCACTCCTCGATCTGCGACCACCACTCCTTGACCTCGGCCGAGCGGGTCTTCCGGCCGCGCGACCGCCAGATCTTCAGCATGTGCTCCAGCACATGGCCGACATCGCCGATGATCGGAACGTCCACATGGATGTTCTTGTTGATCGAGGACGGGTCTATATCGATATGCACCTTGGTCGAGTTCGGGCTGAACGCATCGGTGCGGCCGGTGATCCGGTCGTCGAACCGCGCCCCGACGCAGATCATCAGGTCGCAGCCATGCATGGCGAGGTTGGCCTCATAGGTGCCGTGCATGCCCAGCATGCCGACCCAGTTCTTGCCCGAGGCCGGATAGCAGCCCAGACCCATCAGGGTCGAGGTGATCGGAAAGCCGGTGCCATTGACCAGATCGCGCAGCAGCTGGCTGGCCGCGTCGCCCGAGTTCACCACGCCGCCGCCGCTGTAGAAGATCGGCCGCTCGGCCTGCTCGATCATCTCGACGACGGTCTGGATCGCGTCCGGATCGCCCTTGACCCGCGGGTTGTAATGGCTGGTCTTCGCCTGCGCCGCGGTCTTGTAGGGCGCGGTGGCGAACTGGACGTCCTTCGGGATGTCGACCAGCACCGGGCCGGGGCGGCCGTTGGTCGCCACATGAAACGCCTGATGGATGACCTCGGCCAGGTTCGCCGTGTCCTTCACCAGCCAGTTGTGCTTGGTGCAGGGGCGGGTGATGCCGACCGTGTCGGCCTCCTGGAACGCGTCGTTGCCGATCATGAACGTGGGCACCTGCCCCGACAGGCAGATGATCGGGATCGAGTCCATCAGCGCGTCGGTCAGGCCGGTCACCGCGTTGGTCGCTCCGGGGCCCGAGGTGACGAGAAGGACGCCGGGCTTGCCGGTTGAGCGCGCATAGCCCTCGGCCGCATGGGCCGCGGCCTGCTCATGCCGCACCAGAATGTGCTTGATGCCCTGATCCAGGAACAGCTCGTCATAAATCGGAAGAACGGCGCCGCCCGGATAGCCGAATACCGTATCGACCCCGTGCTCCTTCAACGCCTGAATAACGATGCGCGCGCCGGAGATTTCCTCGGTTCTATCGCGTGCCATATCTCGCTCCATCGCATGCGCGGACGGCGTTCGTCCGCGTCGTTCCTCCGCTCCCGGATCGTCGCAGCCGCCCCAAACCGTCCTCGACGCAAGGGGCCCCGGAAATGAAAAGGGGCCCCAAGGGACCCCCGTGCGCGCTCAACCGGCTGAACCTCAGGCTCGCCGCGTCGCGCGCTTTCCAACTACGATAAGGAGTTCGGCCATGCCGATCTCACCTTCCATCGATCCAGATCGACGCCCTTCGCCGATCGGGCCGAGGTTTACCATGGGCTCGGATCGCGTCAAGTCGAAATGGAGGAAAGTTTCGTCAGGCCCTCAAAATCGAAATTTTCTTGCGCGCTTACTTCCGCCCAATCCGCCATTTGATTGCGACTCCACGTCAATTGCCGCTTGGCGTATCGACGGGTCAGGGTCTTGGCCCGCTCCGCCGCATCTTCCAGCGAAATCTCGCCCCGAACAAAGGAGATCAATTCGGCCGCGCCGACCGGTTTCAGCAGCCCCGAGCCGGGGGGCGGGGAGAGGGCGGCGACGTGGCGAGCCTCCTCCAGCGCGCCGTCTTTCAGCATCTGGTCGAAGCGCGCGTCGCAGCGGGCGTAGAGCCAGTCCCGGTCGCATGTCAGGCGCAGCGCAAGGCATGTCTCCAGCGGAAGAAGGGGCGGGGCCGCCTCCCGCCACCAGTCCGAAAGACCCCGGCCCGTCGCCTGAAGCACCTCCCACGCGCGTGACAGGCGCACGGGGTTCTGCGCATCGATTGAGGCGGCGGTATCCGGGTCGCGCAAGGAAAGCTCAGCGTAAAGCGCGGCGGGGTCAGCGGCGGCGCGCGCCTCCGCCTCGGCGCGAACTTCATCCGGGATCTCGGGAACCGGGGCGAGGCCTTGTGTGAGCGCGCGAAAGTAAAGGCCCGTGCCGCCGACGATAATCGGCGCCGCGCCAGCCTCCGCCGCCTCCGCCAGCACCGCTTTCACCTCCCGCGTCCAGTCGCCGACGGAGTAGCTCCGCTCCGCGTCCACATGGCCGTAGAGACGGTGCGGCGCGCGCGCCTCTTCCTCAACGCTGGGGCGGGCGGTCAGCACCCGCCAGTCGGCGTAGACCTGTTGCGAGTCGGCGTTGATCACCCAGCCGCCCAGCCGCTCGGCCAGCCCTAGGGCGAGCGCGGATTTCCCACTGGCGGTGGGGCCGGAGATCAGGATCGGGCGGTGGGTCGTCGTCGGCGTCATCGAGTGGCGGCCGGGCGGATCAACTCGCGCCCGCCGGTCTCGGCGACGCGCCCCGCCACGATCCGGACCATCCGGTCGCCAAGGCGTCGGGCCTCCTCGGCCGAATGGGTGACGTAGAGGATCGGGCAGCCTGCGCGCTTGGTCAGCGCCTCCAGATAGGGCAGCACCTCCTCCTTGCGCGCAGGGTCAAGGTTCGCCAGCGGCTCATCCATCAGCAGCATGCGGGGCTGGCGCAGCAACGCCCGGCCGATGGCGACTCGCTGCGCTTCGCCGCCCGAAAGCCGCTGGGTGCGGCGCTCCAGAAGCTCCTCGACGCCCAGCAGGTCGACGATCTCGTCCAGAGCGGCGCTTTTCCGGTCCGGCGCGCCGTAGAGCAGGTTCTTGCGGACGCTGAGATGCGGGAACAGCCGCGCCTCCTGAAACACGACGCCGAAGCCGCGCTTCTCGGGCGGCAGGAACACGCCCGCCTCGGCGTCCGAGAAGGGCACGCCGTTCAACTCGATCCGTCCGCGCTGCGGTCGCTCGAGCCCCGCGATGCAGCGCAGGGTCGCCGTCTTCCCCGCGCCCGACGGGCCGAACAGGATGGTGGCGCCGGCGCCGGCGTCGAACTCGATCTCCAGCGCGAAACCGGGTCTTTTCTGGCCGCGCGGACGCCAGCCGATATCGACCGTCAGGCGGGTCATGCGGCGTCCCCCCTAAGCCGGCGGCGGGTGCGGCGCTCCAGAAGTTCTGACGCTGCCAGCGCCCCTAGCGCGGCGAGCACCGAAAGGCCGACCAGCCGCGCCGCGGCGCTTTCTCCGCCCGGCTGCTGAAGCGCCGAGTAGATGGCCAGGGGCAGGGTGCGCGTCTCTCCCGGAATGTTCGCAGCGAAGACGATGGTGGCGCCGAACTCGCCCAGCGCGCGCGCGAAGCCCAGCGTCGCGGCGGTCAGCAGTCCCGGCAGGCAGAGCGGGGCCGAGACGCTCCAGAACACGCGAGTGCGGCTGGCGCCGAGGGTCAGCGCCGCCTCTTCCAGCCGCGCGTCCAGCGCTTCGATCGACAGGCGGCAGGCCCGCACCATCAGCGGAAAGGCCATCACGCCCGCGGCGATGGCGGCGGCGGTCGTGGTGAAGGCGATGGATATCCCGAAGGCCTCGTAAAGCGGTCCGCCGATCAGCCCGCGCCGCCCGAAGGCGAGAAGCAGCAGATAGCCGACCACCACCGGGGGCAGCACCAGAGGCAGATGAATAAGACCCTTGAGGAAGGCTTTGCCGGGGAAGCGTTTTCGCGCAAGCGCCCAGGCGGCTCCAAAGGCGAGGGGGAGCGCGATGATCGTGGCCGCCGCCGCCACCCGCAGCGACAGTCCCAACACGATCCACTCTTCGAGACTCAGATACGCAAACATGGTCGCGAAAGTACCGCCAAGTCGCCGAAACTTCCAGCTTGCCGATGCGGTGCGGGGCCGATCCGGCCAGCCCCCTTGCTTCGGCCCCAAATCCCCGCTATACGCCGCGCCGTTCAATCCACACGCGGGGATCGGGCCGGTCGGGGAGACATCCCGGCAGGTCCACCGGTTGGGCGAGAAGCTCTACCCCCGCGGCGGCGAAACCGGAAAGGAAAAGACCGCATGGCTCTGCCTGAGTTCTCCATGCGTCAGCTGCTGGAAGCTGGCGTTCATTTCGGCCACCAGACGCATCGCTGGAACCCCAAGATGGGGACCTATATTTACGGCGATCGCAACGGCATCCACATTCTCGATCTGACGCAGACCGTTCCGCTGCTGGACGCGGCGCTGAACGCGGTGCGCGAGACCGTCGCCAAGGGCGGCCGCATCCTGTTCGTCGGCACCAAGCGCCAGGCCGCCAAGCCGGTCGCCGAGGCCGCTGAGCGCTGCGCTCAGTACTACATGAACCACCGCTGGCTGGGCGGCACGCTGACCAACTGGAAGACCGTGTCGAACTCCATCAACCGCCTCAAGAAGCTGGACGAGCAGTTGGAAGGCGGCGCCGAGGGCTTCACCAAGAAAGAGCTTCTGAATCTTGAGCGCGAGCGCACCAAGCTGCAGCTGGCGCTGGGCGGCATCCGTGAGATGGGCGGCAAGCCGGACCTGATCTTCGTGATCGACTCCAACAAGGAGGATCTGGCGATCGCCGAGGCGAAGAAGCTGGGCATTCCGGTCGTGGCGGTCCTCGACTCGAACTCGAATCCCGACGGCATCGATTTCCCGATCCCGGGCAACGATGACGCCAGCCGCGCGATCACGCTCTATTGCGACCTGATCTCGCGCGCCGCGCTGGACGGCATGGCCGCGCAGATGGGCCAGGCCGGTTTCGACATCGGCGAGATGGAGGCCCCCGTCGAGGAGGCGCTGTCCGAGGCGCCGGCTGAGGACGCTCCGGCCGAAGACGAAGCCAAGAGCGAATAAGACGCTTGAGCGACGGCCTGAGCGCTTGAGCGCCGGGCCGTCCTCCCGTACTTCCGCACCGAATTTACATGGCTTCGCCTGATCGCAGGCGGGGCTGCCGAGTAGGAGAGATGACATGGCGATCACCGCCGCACTGGTGAAAGAGCTGCGCGACAAGACTGGCGCGGGCATGATGGACGCGAAAAAGGCGCTGACCGAGACCGAGGGCGACATGGAGGCCGCGGTTGACTGGCTGCGCGCCAAAGGTCTGGCCAAGGCCGCGAAGAAGGCGGGCCGCACCGCCGCCGAGGGCCTGGTGGCCGTCGCCGTCAACGACGGAACCGCCGCCGCGGTCGAGGTGAACTCCGAGACCGACTTCGTCGCCCGCAACGCCGAGTTCCAGTCCATGGTCGCCGAGATCGCCAAGGTCGCCGTCGCCACAGAGGGCGATGTCGAGGCGCTGAAGGCGGCCCCGATGGGCGGCAAGACCGTCGCCGAGGTCGTCACCGACAAGGTCGCCACCATTGGCGAGAACATGGGCGTGCGCCGCTCGGCCCGCCTGTCGGGCGACGTGGTGGCGAGCTATGTCCACAACGCCGCCGCGCCGGGCATGGGCAAGATCGGCGTTCTGGTCGCGATGAAGACCGACGGCGACAAGGCCGCGGCCGAGGCGTTCGGCAAGCAGGTCGCGATGCATGTCGCGGCGACCAACCCGGCGTCGCTGTCCGAGACCGATCTGGACCCGGCGCTGGTTGAGCGCGAGAAGCAGGTCCTGACCGAGCAGGCGCGCGAGTCCGGCAAGCCCGACAACGTCATCGAGAAGATGATCGTCGGCCGCATGAACAAGTTCTTCCAAGAAGTCACCCTGCTGAAGCAGGCCTTCGTCATCGACCCGGACACCACTGTCGGCAAGGCCGCGGCCGCCGCGGGCGTCGAGGTGACCGGCTTCGTCCGGCTTGAGGTCGGCGAGGGCGTCGAGAAGGAAGAAGAGGATTTCGCGGCCGAGGTCGCCAAGACCATGGGCGGCTAAGCCCGGTCCTTCAGGGAAAACGCGAAAGGCCCGCTTCGGCGGGCCTTTTTGTTTTTGCGCGCGCGAACGCGGCCGTTCCCGGTTCGGCAGGCGCCTCAGTGCGGCTGCGGGACCTCGAGCGGCTCGCCGGTCTTGCCCACCTGAAAGACGACGATGCGGGCTCCCTCGGTGGCGCTGACGTTGCGTCCGATCATCGGCTGGTTCGGCATCTCGTAGACCGCTTCTCCGGCGTTGATCGTCACCGGCTCCTGCCCGTCGACATCGATCTCGACGGCGCCTTCGATGACGTAGACGAAGACGTGGCCCGGATGCAGGTGCCGCTCGGTCTCGAAACCCGGCCCGGCTTCGATGGCCAAGATGTTGACCTCCAATCCGTCAGTCCCCTCGAGGGCGGTGGTGAGCAGCGGCGCGGGCGCCGCCTCATCGCCAAGCGCGCTCGTGGCGATGGACAGGACGGCCGCGGCGGCCAGAGCGGTGGTCGGGAAGTTGCGCATTTTGCTCTCCTTGAAGAATGGCGGAGGCGGATCTCGCCTGCGCGTCAGGCTACGTCGGTTTTCGCCGGCGGGAAATGAGGCCTGCATGGGCGTCTGGACGCAGGCGCCGGATTTCGGCGCGAGCCGATCGACCAGCACGTTTAATGGACGGCCGTATCCGCCTTATGACTGCGGCGCTTTCCAAGCTGTCTCGCGCCAGTTGCGATGATACACTTCCGCGGTCCGTGGGCGTAATACTGGCCGCACTTTTCGCAGCGGCCCACCCAGGGAACGATTCTGAAGCGGGCGGGCGATGTTGATAGACACTCAGCAACTGCAGCAGATCTGCGACCAGATCTCTGAAGAGGTCGACGCCGTTGTCTCCATTTTCGCCGACAAAGGCGAAATCCTGTGCTCTTCGAAACGCACCCGGATCGGCGCATTCCACCCCGGGGTCGCCAAGGTCATGGCCGGCGAGATCAACCGGTTCGAGGCCTCGGCCGAAGACGCCGCCGCGAACCCGGAGATTCTGGAGGGCGCGGCGCTTCCGATTGAACTCGACGGCGAGCGCTTGTTTTGCGTCAGCGTCTCCGCGCCCTTGGCTGTCGCGCGTCCCTACTGCCGACTGGTCAAGCACTGGGTCGTATCCCTCATGCAGGAACGCGCGCTCGCGGCCAGCGAAACGCGCTTTCGGGACGTCGCGGAAAGCGCTGGCGACTGGATCTGGGAGATGAATGAAGATCTGAGGTTCAGCTACCTATCACCCAGATACTTCGAGATTTTTCAGGTTCGACCGGACGCAATCATCGGCAAGACGCGCTCGGAACTGGCCGTTGTCGACGTCAAGCATGAATCGTGGCGCGACCATGAGGCGAAGCTGGAGGCCCATCTGCCGTTTCGTGACTTCGCCTATTCGGTGAAGAATGGCGTCGGAGAGACGCGCCACGTGAAGATACACGGCAAGCCGATCTACGACGCGGACGGCGAATTCGCGGGGTACCGCGGCACGGGATACGACGTCACCGAGCAGATAGACATGGCGCGGGCCCTGGGGCGCGCGCAACGGCTTCTGGCCGACTCGATAGAAACGATCCCGGAAGCCTTCTCGCTGTTCGACAGCGAAGACCGGCTGGTCGTGTTCAACAGCAAGTATCACGCGCTGCTCTTCGAGGACATCGGCGTAGACCTGGCGCCCGGCATGACCTTCGAGACGGTCATACGTGAATGCGCGGCGACCGGACGGGTTCCGGAGGCGCTCGGCAGGACCGAGGAATGGGTTGCGGAGCGCCTCGCGAAGCATCGCGAGCTCAGCGACCCCCACATCCAGCTGCGAGGCGAAGGGCGCTGGCTGTTGGTGAGCGAGCACCGGACCAGCGATGGCGGCACCGTGGCGCTCTACTCCGACATCACCGAAATCAAGCAGCACGAACAGAAGTTGGCGGAGAAGTCGCACGCCATGGAGCAGCTCTCCAATCAGCTGGCGAAGTACCTGTCGCCGCAAATCTACGAGTCGATCTTTTCCGGGCGGCAGGAAGTGAAACTCAACAGCCGCCGGCGGAAGCTGACGGTTTTCTTCTCCGATATCGTAGGCTTCACCGAGACGGCGGATCGTCTTGAATCCGAGGACCTGACCGAACTGCTGAACCATTACCTTTCGGAAATGTCCGAAATCGCGCTCAGCTACGGGGCCACCATCGACAAGTATGTCGGCGACGCGATCGTGATCTTCTTCGGCGACCCGGAAAGCAACGGCGTGAAGCAGGACGCGCTGCAATGCGCGCGCATGGCGCTGGCGATGCAGCAACGGATGGGCGACCTGCAGCAGACTTGGCGCGACATCGGCATCGACCGGCCGCTGCGGTGCCGGATGGGGATTAACACCGGCTTTTGCACGGTGGGCAATTTCGGCAGCGAGAACCGGATGGACTACACCATCATCGGAAGCGGGGTGAACCTTGCATCGCGGCTGGAAAGCGCCGCGAAGCCCGGCGAGATCCTGATCTCCTACGAGACGTTCGCCCTCATCAAGGACGAGTTCCAGTGCGAGGAGCGCGGCGAGATCGACGTCCGCGGAATCGCGTATCCCGTGGCCACCTACGCGATCATCGACGCTCAGAATGAGCCGGCCGCGCGCCCCGAGCGCGCAGACGGCGCGAATTTCAAGCTGCATCTCGAGCCGGCGAAGATGTCGGTTGAGGAACGCGCGGCCGCCGCCCAGCGCCTTCGCGAGGCGCTTGAAAGGCTTTCCGGAGATACCAACTAGGCTGCGCGCCTAATGTCAGCGCAAGAGGCCCGCGTCAGCGGCCTTTTTCGCGTGTTTCGGCTTTCTCGGATGGCCTACTCGCTGCGCCAAGCCGTCCCGGCGGTTTCGTTCGCTCTTGCCTCCGGCGACGTTCCTGTCATGAGTGAGGACGGTTCCCCTTGGGCATGGGAGAGGAAAAGCTCGATGCGAATGACTGATACGTTCATCAAACCGATGCACCGTGAGGGCGTTCGCTTCGTCGTGATCTTCGCCGCGATTGCGGCGGTCCTTTTCTTCATCGCCCAACCGCTGGGCTGGATCGGCGTCGGCCTGACCGTCTGGTGCTACTACTTCTTTCGGGACCCCGAGCGCGTCACCCCGGACCGGGAAGGGCTCGTCATCAGCCCGGCCGATGGAATCGTCTCGTTGCTCGAAAAAGCGGTTCCCCCCAAGGAGCTTGGCATGCCGGACGCGCCGCTGACCCGCGTCAGCGTGTTCATGAACGTCTTCAATTGCCATGTGAACCGGACCCCCGTCGCCGGGGAAGTCACCGCCGTCGCCTACAGGCCAGGGAAGTTCTTCAACGCCTCGCTGGACAAGGCGAGTTCGGATAATGAGCGCAACAGCCTGCGCATCACGATGACGGACGGCCGGGATCTGGCGGTGGTGCAGATCGCAGGTCTCGTGGCCCGGCGAATTGTCTGCTTTGTGAAGCCCGGAGAAAAGTTGCAGACTGGCGATCGATTTGGGCTGATCCGGTTCGGGTCCAGGGTGGATGTGTATCTTCCTGATGGCGTGGAGCCGCTGGTGAGCGTCGGGCAGACCATGATCGCGGGCGAGACCGTTCTCGCCCAACTGGATGCGCCAGGCGGAGTCTGATTGAGAGTTCTGATGACAGACCCAACCGAAAAGCCAGGTTCGAATTTTGCGCTCATCCGGCTGCTGCCGAATGTGATGACGTCGGTGGCGATCTGCGCAGGGCTCTCCGCGATCAGGTTCGGCGTGCAGGGCAACTACACGTTGGCGGTGCAGCTGATCCTCGCGGCGAGCGTTCTGGATGGCCTTGACGGTCGCATGGCCCGGCTTCTCGGCAGTGAAAGCAAGATCGGCGCTGAACTGGACTCGCTGGCGGATTTCCTGAATTTCGGCGTGGCGCCGCCGCTGATCATCTACTTCTGGGCGCTGCAGGACATCCGCAGCCTCGCCTGGCTGTCGGTGCTGATCTATGCGCTGTGCTGCGTGATGCGGCTGGCCCGGTTCAACGCAAGCAACAAGTCCGAGGACGCCGGGCGCGACAACGCCTATTTCGAGGGGGTGCCGTCGCCGGCTGGCGCGCTTCTGGTCATGCTGCCGCTGTACCTGTCGTTCGCCTTCACGGACGCGCCTCTGGTGCCGGGCGTCATCATTTGCCTCTACATGATCCTGGTTGGCTTCCTGATGATCAGCCGAATCCCGACCTGGTCGTTCAAGACGGCGAAGATATCCCGGGACAATATCGGGTTCTTCCTTATCGGAGTCTGTTTCGTCGCCGCCGCCGTCCTCACCTTCGCCTGGGTCACGCTGATCGCGCTTTGTTTGTGCTATGTCGGGGTCGTGGTCTGGATGTGGCTCGAAAAGGGATCTCACCCGACCATCGACGGCTAGTCGCGGGTGCGCCATTGAACGGCTGACGTGCTTCGCGCGCCGCTTATCCCTTGGGGGTGATCAGACCCCAGACGCCGGCGACGCCGATTGTGGCGTCCCAAAGCCCAACCGCCAGCATCGAGCCGTCGGGAGAGAACGCCAGCGATTGGACGGGCAGGCCGGTCCACCCCTCGTACAGCAGCTCACCCGTCGCGCCGTCCCAAAGGCGCAGCATGCCGTTCTCGTCGCCCGTGGCGAGGATCGCCCCGTCCGGAGAGATCGCGAGTCCGCGCACCCAGTTCGCCTCGAAACCGTCATAGCCCCAGTGCGCCGCGCCATCGACAGTCGAGAAGGCGCGCAGGCCGGCTTTGCCCTCGGACTGCGTCCCCGCATAGAGAAGCGCGCCATCGGGCGAAAAAGCGATTCGCCACATGCCGACGATCAGCCCGTCGTTTACCGAAGGTCCGGCCGAGGCGGGTCCCCAGGGCGGAATGACGAAAATCTCCAGATTCGCGTCATGCCCGGCTGCGTCGGAATAGGTTCCTGTCGCCGCAGCCAGTCGCACGCCATCCGGCGAGATAGCCAGCCCGTTGCGGATGGGCTGCTGCGTCTCTACCGGCAGAAAGCGCAACTCCGGCGACAGGCGCCATGTCGAGATGCGCGTGGCGTCCTTCGCCGCGACGGCGAGCGTCGTGCAATCCTCGCTGAGCGCCGCATAGTCGGCCGGCGCCCGGCCAAGTGTGCGCGCTTGCCCGTCGCTGAGCGAGGTGAGCGCCACGCCGGCGCCGTCGCTGCTCAGCAAGACGTCATCCTTGGCGCAGTAGCCGAAAGGTCCGGTGGTGTGGCCCAGCCGGTGCGGCGCGCCGCTGGCCAGTCCCCAGGCGACGATATCGCCATTCTCTTGCCGCGCGATCACCCGCGATCCGTCGCCGGAAAAGACGAGGCCCATGGCGAGGCCGGGAGAGCCCGCCTGCGCATTATGCGGTCCCGGCGCCCCCAGCGTGGTCGAGAAAGGCACGGATGGCGCGCCGGGCCCCGCGAGAAACCCGATCGCCACAAGCGCGCAGACGCCGCCCAACACTCCAAAGATGACACCACGCATATTTGGTCGTTCCCAATCGTTTCGCCGACGCTGCTCGCCCGTAGCTTGCGACGCCTCCCGCCGCTTCGGCCCAGAAAGCCATAGCGGCGCGGCGTTGTCAGCGGCTTTCTCTTCCGCGGTGCGCAAGAGGCGGATTTGCGGCCGGGAATACGCCCGCGGGCCTTGCAATGACCAGTGCGTTCGGACAGTTTGGCGCGAACTCAGAGATTGGAGAAGCGCGGATGGCGCAAGCGTCGGAGGGGGTCGCCGCAAGCGCGGCCGAAGAGGGCGGCGCGATCAGCCCCAATGCGATAGGCGGCCTGCAGCACAAGCGGGTCCTGTTGAAGATTTCTGGCGAGGCGCTGATGGGCGACCTGGGCTTCGGCCTGCACCCGCCCACCGTCAACCGCATCGCGGGCGAGATCAAGAAGGTCCATGATCTGGGCGCCGAGGTCTGCCTTGTTATCGGCGGCGGCAACATCTTCCGCGGGCTCTCGGGTTCGGCGCAGGGGATGGAGCGCGCCTCGGCCGACTACATGGGCATGCTGGCGACCGTGATGAACGCGCTCGCGATGCAGAACGCGCTCGAGCAGCTGGGATGCCACACCCGTGTCATCTCGGCCATTCCGATGGACCAGATCTGCGAGCCCTATATCCGCCGCCGCGCCGTGCGCCATCTGGAGAAGGGGCGCATCTGCGTGTTCGCAGCCGGCACCGGCAATCCCTATTTCACCACCGACACCGCGGCGACCCTGCGGGCGATGGAGATGGGCTGCGGCGCGATCTACAAGGGCACCAGCGTCGACGGCGTGTATGACAGCGATCCCAAGCTGAACCCTGACGCGCAGTTTTATGAGCGCGTCACCTATGATGAGGTCCTGACCAAGAACCTGAAAGTCATGGACGCCTCGGCGATCGCGTTGGCCCGCGACAACGACATGCCGATCTATGTGTTCTCTCTGTTCGTCGAGGGCGGCTTTGTGTCCGTCTTGAGCGGACGCGGAAAATTCACCATTGTCGAACCCCGCTGACGCGGCGGACTTAGGCGCACAGGGCGGGCGCGGCGGCGCCGAATGTCTCTGATGCGGCTTTGAAGGAAAGCGTGGAGCTATGTCTGAACCCGAAGAAATCGACCTTGACGATATTGAGCGGCGCATGGACGGAGCGCTGTCGGCGCTGAAGACCGAATTCGCCTCGCTCCGGACGGGGCGCGCCTCGGCCAGCATGCTGGACCCGGTGATGGTCGAGGCCTATGGCGCCTCCATGCCGCTGAACCAGTGCGCCACCATTAACGTGCCCGAGCCGCGCATGGTCACCGTCAGCGTCTGGGACAAGGGACTGATCGGCGCGGTGGAGAAGGCGATCCGGACGTCCGGCCTCGGCATCAATCCGGTGGTCGACGGCACGCTGATGCGTCTGCCGATTCCCGAACTCAATGAGGAGCGTCGCCGCGAACTCGCCAAAGTCGCAGGGCAATACGCGGAAGGCGCGCGGATCGCCGTGCGCAACGTCCGCAAGGACGGGATGGACCAGATCAAGAAGGCCAAGGCCGACGGGCTGTCGGAGGATGAGCAGAAGCTCTACCACGACGAAATCCAGGAGCTCACCGACGCTGCGATCAAGAAGATCGACGCGGCGCTGGAGGGCAAGCAGGAAGAGATCATGCAGGTCTGACGCTGCGGTCGGGCTTGTGGGGAGATCGAGATGCTGAAGGCGGGTTCCGCGCTGAAGAAAGACCCCGCGTCCCAGACGCCGGGCGCGGCCGACTCGCTGCATGTCGCCATCATCATGGACGGCAACGGACGCTGGGCGGCGGCGCGCGGCCTGCCCCGGATCGAGGGACACCGGCGCGGCGTGCAGACCGTCCGGAGGATCGTCGAGGCTTGCCCGGATTTGGGAATCGACCGGCTGACCCTGTTCGCCTTCTCCACCGAGAACTGGCGCCGCCCCGCCGACGAGGTGCGCGGGCTGATGGGCCTGTTCCGCCACTATCTGCGCAAGGAAAGCGCCGAGCTGGTCCGGCAGGGCGCGCGGGTGCGCTTCATCGGCGATCGCACGGCGCTGGAGCCGGACCTGATCCAGTCGATGGAGCAGCTGGAGCGGGAGACGGCGAGCGGCGCCCGTGTCGCCCTCGACGTCGCGCTGAATTACGGCTCGCGGGCGGAGATCGCCGCTGCGGCGCGCCGTCTGGCGGTGCGGGTCGCGCGGGGTGAGATCGCGCCCGAGGCCATCGACGAGGCGGCGGTGGAGGCGGAATTGTTCACCTGCGGCGCCTCGGACCCCGATCTGGTGATCCGCACCTCCGGCGAGCAGCGCTTGTCGAACTTTCTGCTCTGGCAGGCGGCCTACGCCGAATTCTACTTCGCCGCCGAGCACTGGCCCGATTTTGACCGCGCGTCGCTGGAGCGGGCCCTGCGGAGTTTCCGCGGGCGCGACCGGCGTTTCGGCGCCATCGCGGGGTGATGACATGAACGCCGCCCCTTCGGACGATGGCGCTGCGCCCCGCACGGGCCTGTCCAAGATGACCGATCTCGTCCCGCGCCTGATCTCCGGCGTGGTCATCGCGGTGGTCGCGCTACTTCTGCTCTGGTTGGGCGGCTGGTGGAGCACCGGGCTGGTCGCCGTGCTCGCGGGCCTCATGGCCTGGGAATGGCGCGCGATGACCTTCGGGGCCGCCGCCGCCAAGGGGCTTGGGGCCGCGCCGGCAGTCGCCGCGGCGGTGATCTCTGTCCTGTCAGCGCATGTTTTGGGCGTCGAATGGGCCGTCGCAGTGGTGCTCGTCGCCGCTGCGGTGACGGCGGGGCTGGACGCCGCGGCGAAGCGGCCGTGGGAGTGGAGCTTTGGCGGCATGGTCTACATCTCGCTCGCCTCTGCGACCTTCGCGGCGCTGCGAAACGAGCCTGAACACGGTTTCGAGACCACGCTCTGGATTGCCTTGGTGGTGGTGGCGACCGATATCGGCGGCTATTTCGCCGGGCGGCTGATCGGCGGTCCGAAGCTGTGGCCTCGCGTCAGCCCGAAGAAGACCTGGGCCGGACTTGGCGGCGGCGTCACGCTGGCGGCGGTCGTCGGTTGGCTGTTCTCCTGGGCGACGACGGGCACCTATTTCTATGAGGTCGCCATCGTCTCGATGCTGGCCGCCGTGATCTCGCAGGGCGGAGATTTGGCCGAAAGCAGCGTGAAGCGGCATTTCGGGGTGAAGGACGCCAGCACGCTGATCCCGGGCCATGGCGGCGTATTGGACCGGCTCGACGGGTTCATGGCCGCGACCCTGGTGGCCGGCGCCGCCACCTTCTGGCGCGCCACGCCGATG
>QKHF01000054.1 GCA_003250135.1 Paracoccaceae bacterium
ATCCTTCAATTTGAGCAACCCGTCGTGGATCGGCAGCACGTGCTCTCCATAGTTCACATGCACGGTCGGAACGAAGTGAAGAGTGGGGAGCGTGGATGCGAAAATATCGGCCAGGCCAAGTTCTGGATGGTCGGCCATGACGCTACCGCCGCACTTGGAACAGAACCTACGCACGGTCATACCGGTCTTGGAGTAGCTTCCAAGATGCTCTTCTCCGGCTGTGATGCGCACGTTTTCAGGCGGCCAGAGCGTGAAGGCGACCACTGGCGCCCCCGACCAACTTCTACAGGACTGGCAATGGCAGTAACCCATAGCCAGGGGCGCTCCGCTCGCCTCGAGTCGCACCGACCCGCAGAAGCAAGCGCCCGAATGCGCGTCACTCATGTTCTGAACCTGCTGTGAAAATGTCGCCGACGACTCATCCACATCGTCAAACGACAAACTTGCGAGACGATACGCCGATTATGCGATCGCGCAAGAGCGCTGCGCGGGGCCGCACGTCACGCCCCCGCGCAAATCTGGCGTGCGTCGGCCTCAGCCCACGTCGCAGGCGGCCAGCACCGCCATGTTGACGATGTCGGTGACGCCGCTGCCGGTCGAGCAAAGCTTCACCGGCTTCTCCATGCCGGCGACGATCGGGCCGATCACCGTGGCGCCGCCCAGCTCTTTCAGAGTCTTGGTGGCGACGGTCGCGGCGTGGCGGCTGGGCATGACCAGAACGTTGGCCGGACCGCTCAGCTTGCAGAACGGATACTGCGCCATGGCGTCGGGATTGAGCGCGACATCCGCCTCCATCTCGCCGTCATACTCGAAGCCGACCCCGCGCTCGTCCAGGATCTCGACCGCGCGGCGAAGGTTGGCCGAGCGTTCGTTCTCCGGATAACCGAAGGTCGAGAACGACACGAAGGCGACCCGCGGGTCCATGCCCAGATTGCGCGCCACGTCGGCCGCGGCGACCGCCATGTCGGCGAACTCCTCGGCGGTCGGCAGCTCGTGCACCAGCGTGTCCGCCGCCAGCACGGTGCGGCCCTTGGCCAGCAGCACCGAGACGCCGATCACGCCGTGGCCCGGACGGGTCTCGAACACCTTGTCGATATCGTCCAGCACCCAGGACGCCTTGCGCGTCGCGCCGGTGACCATGCCGTCGGCGTGGCCGGCGGCCAGCATGCAGGCCGCAAACACGTGCCGGTCGCGCGCCACCATGCGATAGGCGTCGCGCCGCACGTACCCGCGCCGCTGCAGGCGAGAGTAGACATAGTCGGTGTACTGCTCGCGATGCGACGTCATCTCGGCGTTCATCACCGTGATCAGGTCATAGGCGTCGCCCAGGCCGAGCGCCTGCATCGTCTCCTTCACCTGATCCGGACGGCCGACGACGATCGACTCGCCCAGGCCCTGACGCTTGAACAGGACCGCGGCGCGCAGCACCCGCTCGTCGTCGCCCTCGGCGAAGACCACGGTCTTCTGCGCCTTGGCCGCCTTGGTGTGCAGCGACTGCAGCATGTTCGCCGTCGGATCGAGGCGCGCGCGCAGGCTCTGCACATAGGCGTCCATGTCGACGATGGGCCGACGCGCGACGGCGGAGTCCATGCCGGCCTTCGCCACCGCGGGCGGGATCTTGTAGATCAGCCGCGGATCGAACGGCGTCGGGATGATGTATTCCGGGCCGAAGCTCAGCTTCTTGCCATAGGCCGAGGCGACCTCGTCCGGCACCGGCAGGCGGGCCATCTCGGCCAGCGCCTGGGCGCAGGCGATCTTCATGTCTTCGTTGATCGCCTTAGCGTGAATGTCCAGCGCGCCGCGGAAGAGATACGGGAAGCAGAGCACGTTGTTGACCTGATTCGGATAATCCGACCGGCCGGTGGCCACGATCGCGTCCGGGCGCGCCGCCTTGGCGTCTTCCGGCGTGATCTCGGGATCGGGGTTGGCCATGGCGAAGATGACCGGGTTCGGGGCCATCGACTTGACCATCTCCGGCGTCACCGCGCCCTTGACCGAAACGCCCAGGAACACGTCGGCGCCCCGCATCGCGTCTTCCAGCGTGCGGTCCTCGGTGTCGGCGGCGTGGGCCGACTTCCACTGGTTCATGCCCTCGGTGCGGCCCTTGTAGATGACGCCCTTGGTGTCGCAGCAGATGCAGTTGTCGTGTTTGGCGCCCATCGCCTTGATCAGCTCGATACAGGCGATGCCCGCGGCGCCGGCGCCGTTCAGGACGACCTTCACGTCCTCGATCTTCTTGCCGGAGATATGCACGGCGTTGATCAGGCCGGCGGCGCAGATGACGGCGGTGCCGTGCTGATCGTCATGGAACACCGGAATGTCCATGATCTCTTTCAGCCGCTGCTCCACGATGAAGCATTCCGGCGCCTTGATGTCCTCAAGGTTCACGCCGCCGAACGACGGGCCCATCAGCTTGACCGCGCTGATGATTTCATCCGGGTCCTCGGTGTCGAGCTCGATATCGATGGAGTTGACGTCGGCGAAGCGCTTGAACAGCACCGACTTGCCCTCCATGACCGGTTTCGAGGCCAGCGCGCCCAGATTGCCGAGGCCGAGGATCGCCGTGCCGTTCGAGACCACGGCCACCATGTTGCCCTTGGTCGTGTAATCGTAGGCGGTTTCCGGGTTTTCCGCGATCGCAAGCACCGGGACGGCCACGCCGGGGCTGTAGGCCAGCGAGAGATCGCGCTGCGTCGCCATCGGCGTGGTGGGGACGACTTCAAGCTTACCGGGTGTCGGGTTGAGGTGATAGGCGAGCGCTTCCTCGTCCGTCACGCGTTTATTCGCGTCGGCCATTTTTGACTCCATCTTTTAATATAGCGCGCCCGCCAAACGCGGGCGTCCTCCCGGGCCTGACGGTAAGGATCGGCCCTTGGCCCCGCAACAAACGAATCGTGGTTGAATTGCGGTATGGCGACGCGCCCCGCGCGTCCAAATCCGTCCGATAAGCGCGTGCACCCGGCCGTGCGGCCATGCTATCAAGCCCGACCCGATGGTGAGGCTGAATTGAACGAGCAGAGCCCCGCGAAAGCGGCCGAGGCCGCCGGCGCCACGCCGATGATGGCGCAATATCTGGAGATCAAGGCGCGCGCCGAGGACGCGCTGCTGTTCTACCGGATGGGCGATTTCTATGAGCTGTTTTTCGACGACGCCGTGCACGCCGCCGCCGCGCTCGACATCGCGCTGACCAAGCGCGGCAAGCATCTGGGCGAGGACATCCCGATGTGCGGCGTCCCGGTGCACGCCGCCGAAAGCTATCTGCAGCAGCTGATCCGCGCGGGGTTCCGCGTTGCGGTCTGCGAGCAGTTGGAGGACCCGGCCGAGGCCAAGAAGCGCGGCTACAAGGCGGTGGTCAAACGCGACATCGTCCGCCTCGTCACCCCCGGCACGCTGACCGAGGACTCGCTGCTGGACGCGCGCAGCGCCAACCATCTGGCGGCCTGGGCCGAGATCCGGGGCGCGGGCGCCCTCGCCTGGATCGACATGTCGACGGGCGACCTGACGGTGACCGAGACGGCGCGCGCCGCGCTGGGCCCCACCCTCGCCCGCATCGCCCCGAAAGAGGTGCTGATCGCCGAGGACGCTTGGGGCGACGCCGCTCTGGAAGCCCAGATCGAGGACGCAGGCGCCGCCGCCACGCCGCTCGGCCGTTCGAGTTTCGACAGCCAGTCGGCCGAGACCCGCCTGAAGCGCTTCTTCCGCATCGACGCACTGGACGCGTTCGGCGCGTTCTCGCGACCCGAATTGTCGGCCCTCGGCGCGGTGCTGGACTATGTAGAGTTGACCCAGGTCGGCAAGGCGCCGCTGGTCAAGCCGCCCCTGCGCGAAGTCCCCGGCGGCGTCATGCGCATCGACGCCGCGACGCGCCGGAATCTTGAACTCACCCGGACGCTGTCGGGCGAGAAGAAGGGCGCGCTGCTGGACGCAATTGACCGCACCGTCACCGGCGCCGGCGCCCGGCTGCTGGAACGCCGCCTCTCAAGCCCCTCCACCGATCCCGGCCTGATCGCCAAGCGCGCGGATGCGGTGGAGGCGCTGGTCGAGAATGCGCCCCTGCGCGACGCGCTCACGGAGGCGCTAAGGCGCGCGCCGGAAATCGAACGCGCCCTGACCCGCCTGTCTCTGGACCGGGGCGGACCGCGCGACCTCTCGGCGCTGCGGGAGGGATTGCGGCAGGCGGGCGCGCTGTCGGAAACCCTGCGGTCTACCCTTGGCGTCGATGGCCCGGCGGAGCTGGCGCAGGCGGCGGCGGCGTTGTCCGGCCACGGCGAGACCGTCGCCCTGCTCGACGCAGCTTTGGTCGAGGAGCCGCCCCTGCTGTCCCGCGACGGCGGCTTCGTCGCCAAGGGTCATAACGCTGAGCTGGATGAGGCGCGCGCCCTGCGCGACGAGGGCCGCGGCGTGATCGCCTCGCTTCAGACCCGCTACGCCGAGAAGACCGGGGTCGCCAGCCTGAAGGTGAAGCACAACAACGTGCTCGGCTATTTCATCGAGACCACCGCCAAGCACGCCGAGCGCATGCTGGCGTCGCCGCTGTCTGAGGCCTTCATTCACCGCCAGACGACGGCC
>QKHF01000126.1 GCA_003250135.1 Paracoccaceae bacterium
GAATTGATCCGGCGCCGCTACGGCTCGCGAACCCGAGCCTCGGAGGCGGATGTCGAGCGGGAACTCGCCCTGCTGGATGCGGACGGCGCCATGAACGACTCTGCTCCGTCTGAGCGCCGGTACGAAATTGGTTTCCTTGTCATCGCGATTTCGGCGGATGCGCCCGCTGAAGACGTTGTTGAGGCGTCGAGCCAACTGTCCCAGGCGCGGAACGATATCAAGACTTGCGACGCGCTCGCCGCGCGCGCTGAGGATTTCGGCCCCGGTTCGGGCGTGCGCTCGAACGTTCTATTGAAGGACGTCCCGCCGCCGCTTGCTCAGCAGATACCTACTCTCGTGCCAGGCCAGTTCACCGATCCCGTTCATCTCGTGAATGTTGTGTCGATAGCGATGCTGTGCTCCACCGAAAATGTGGGGGGCGACGATCAGCGCGTCGAAGAGATACGCCGCGAACTGGTGCAAACCAATTTCCAGCGCTACGCAGACGCCTATCTGCAAGAGTTGCGGCGCGACGCGATCATCGAGATTCGATGAGCGGTGCGTCCCGCGCGGCGGCGAACGTCGCTCCGATCGCGCTGAGCATGGGCGATCCCGCTGGAATAGCCGCCGAAATCACCGCTCGCGCCTGGCGCGCGTTGAATGCGACCGGTCCCGCTTTCTTCGCCGTCGCCGACCCCGAACACCTTTCCGCAGCGGGCGACGCGCCCATCTCGGTGATTTCTGAGCCTTCCGAGGCCGTTGGCGCGTTTCCGTCCGCACTCCCTGTCATTCCCGAGCGTCTGCCTGTGCGCCCTCAACCCGCGGCGCCCGCGCCTGAGAACGCCGCCCCCGTGATCCGCTCCATCGAGCGCGCCGTCGGGTTCGCCATGTCAGGCGCGGCCTCCGCCATCGTCACGCCGCCGATCAGCAAGAAGGCGCTCTATGACGGCGCCGATTTCCCCTACCCCGGCCATACGGAGTTTCTGGCCGCGCTGGGCGGCGTCGACCGCTCGGTGATGATGCTGGCCTCGGACGAGTTGCGCGTGGTCCCCGTCACCATCCACATTCCGCTGGCGCAAGTCCCAGCAGCGCTGACGTCCGATCTGATCGTCGAGACGGGACGGATCGTCGCCGCGGCTCTGCGCCGGGATTTCGGCGTCGAGGCGCCACGGCTGGCCGTCGCCGGTCTCAACCCCCACGCCGGCGAAGGCGGCGCCATGGGGCGCCAAGACATCGAGGTCGTCGCCCCTGCCGTCGACCGCCTCCGCGCCGAGGGCGTGGACATCGTCGGCCCCCTGCCCGCCGACACCATGTTTCATGCCGCAGCCCGCGCGCGCTACGACGCGGCGCTCTGCATGTATCACGATCAGGCGCTGATCCCGATCAAGACGCTGGCGTTTGACAGGGGCGTGAACGTCACCCTCGGCCTGCCGTTCATCCGCACCTCGCCTGATCATGGCGTCGCCTATGACATAGCGGGACACGGGAAGGCGGACCCGACAAGCATGATCGAGGCGATCAAGCTGGCCGCGCGGCTGGCTGCGAACCGGGCGGCGGCGTGAGCGAGTTCGCCGCAGACGGGCTGCCGCCCTTGCGCGAGGTGATCGCGAAGCACGGGCTCGCCGCCAAGAAATCTCTGGGCCAGAACTTCCTGCTGGACCTGAACCTGACCGCGAAGATTGCACGCGCCGCGGGACGTCTGGACGACGTGGAGGTCTTCGAGGTCGGCCCCGGCCCCGGCGGCCTGACCCGCGCATTGCTTTCGGCCGGCGCCAAGCGGGTGATCGCGGTCGAGCGGGACGAGCGCTGCCTTGAGGCGCTGGCCGAGATCGCCGCCCACTGGCCCGACCGCTTGACCGTGATCGAGGGCGACGCGCTGAAGGTCGACCCGGCCGAGCATCTCTCCGGTCCCGCCAAGATCGTCGCAAACCTGCCCTACAATATCGGCACAGAGCTGCTGGTACGCTGGATCGGCGGAGATGAGTGGCCGCCTTTCTGGCTCTCCGCCACCCTGATGTTCCAGAAGGAAGTGGCCGAGCGCATCGCCGCCAAACCCGACACCAAGGCCTATGGCCGGCTGGCGGTGCTGGCGCAGTGGCGCTCGACTGTAGAGATTCCCTTCACCGTCTCACCCCACGCCTTCACCCCGCCGCCCAAGGTGACGTCGGCGATCGTTCGCCTGACACCGAGGCCCGCGCCTCTGGCACCTGCCGACCGGGCGACGCTGGAGCGGGTCACCGCCGCCGCCTTCAATCAGCGCCGAAAGATGCTTCGGCAAAGCCTGAAGGCGATGGGCGGCGATCCAAGGCCGCATTTGGAGAAGGCGGATATCGCGGAAGAGCGGCGCGCGGAAACCCTCAGCATCGAGGAATTCTGCGCCCTGGCTCGCTCATACCGCGCGGGATAGGCGCAGGCGCCGCCATGCCGACGCCAAGCCTTCACATCGGGAAAAGTGCGTCTTAGGAAACGCGGTCGGCCGCTACGTCTTGCTGATCCGCAGAGTCCGCCGGAGCAGCCTCCGCCGCAGCGCTGTCTTCCGCAACGTTGCGCGGGCTTCGAGGCCGCCGCGCGCGCGAGTTTCCGCGTTTCTTGCCCTCTTCGGGCGTCTCGACCAGCTGCGTTTCGTCCGCGCCGTCAAATGTCGCCATGCCGCTGACATCAGGCTTTGAATCGGCGCTCGTATCCGCGCTCACGTCAGCGCCGTCCTCCGAAGAGTTCTCGCCGCTCGCGTCGTCGTCATACTGGGCCGGGCGCTGCGCGCCATTGGCTTGCTCGCGCCGCTCGTTCGAGGCCGCCTGCGCCGCCGAGAGAAGCCGTTGATAGTGCTCGGCGTGCTGCAGGAAATTCTCCGACATGACGCGATCGCCCGACGTCTGGGCGTCTCGCGCGAGGGCGAGGTATTTGTCGATGACCTGTTGCGGCGTGCCGCGGACCTTGCCATCCGGCCCGGCGCTCTCATAAACGCGGTTTACGTTATTGCCGACATTCTTGCGGTTGCTTTTTCCGCGCGAGCGGTTCGGTTTTTGCGAAGATCTCATACTTTATCTCAGTCGTCGTCGGTCTTCTTCAAGACGCGCATGACGTATACGTCTGCGCCTTATCGCACACGACAAGCGGACAGGATTATCCCGGGCCTCTCTACGAGCGCGCGCTGCCCCTCGATTGGCGGAACATTCTTAATCGCGCTCCGCCTCGAACGCGCACGAAAAGCGTATACCGCACTTGCAGCGCACCTCAACAGAAAAACGCTATTTCGTGCGTCAACCGTGATTGAAGCGCAACGAAACGCACCGTTCGCGCCCGTCAAAGTCGCGATATCGGCCAACTGGGGCAAATCCAGCGGCCTCAAAGATCGCCTCCACGTCACCCGCTTGCCCTGCGCCGACCTCCAGCAACACGCGCCCGCCCGCCGCCAGACGCGCCCCGGCCCCTTGGGCGATCCGGCGATAGGCGTCCAGACCGTCGCCGCCCGGGGTCAACGCAAGATGTGGCTCGAACCGCCGGACAGAAATGTCGATGTCGCGCATCTCCGCCTCGGAAATGTAGGGCGGGTTCGAGACGATAAGGTCGAACTCGCCCGTCAGGCCCTCCAGCCAGTCGCCCCGACGCAATTCGGCGCGATCGGCGACGCCAAGCCGCTCCGCATTGCGCGTCGCGACCGCTAGCGCCTCTGGGCTGACATCGACGCCTACGCCCGTCGCATTGGGCCATTCCGCCAGCAGCGTCAGCAGGATACAGCCCGACCCGACGCCGAGGTCGAGAACGCGGCGCGAAGGCCCGCCCTCCAGCGCGGCGGCGATCAGTATTTCCGTCTCGGGTCGCGGGTCGAGCACATCCGGCGTAACCTCGAACGACCGGCCCCAGAACTCGCGCGCGCCGATGATCTGGGCGATGGGTTGATGTGAAACCCGCTTCCAGGAGGCTGCGATGAAGCGGTCCTGCTCCGCCTCGTCCATCGTCGCATCCAGCCGGGCTGTCAGCGCAGCGGCGTCGAGACCGGAAGCCCACCGCAGCAGCACGCGCGCGTCGCGCCCCGGGTCGTGAAGCCCTGCCTCCCGAAACTGTTCGATGACTTGCGCCAGCGCCTGAGCCCGGGTGAGCGGACGGTCGTTCATGCGTCCAGCGCCGCCAGCTTGGCCGCCTGCTCCGCCTCGGTCAGCGCGTCGATCAACTCGTCCAGATCGCCCTGCATGACCTGGTCGAGCTTGTAGAGCGTCAGGTTGATTCGATGGTCCGTCACCCTGCCCTGCGGGAAGTTGTAGGTGCGGATACGCTCCGACCGGTCGCCAGAGCCGACCTGCCCCTTCCGCTCCGCCGCGCGTGCGTCCTCGCTCTCGCGCCGCTTCATGTCAAAGAGGCGCGCGCGCAGCACCTCCATCGCCTTGGCCCGGTTCTGGTGCTGGGACTTCTCCGAGGCGACCACCACGATCCCGGTCGGGATATGCGTCATCCGCACCGCCGAGTCGGTCGTGTTCACATGCTGCCCGCCCGCGCCAGAGGCGCGCATCGTGTCGATGCGGACATCCTCGGGCCGGATCTCCACATCCACCTCCTCGGCGCGCGGCAGAACGGCGACCGTGGCGGCCGAAGTGTGGATGCGACCGCCCGACTCCGTTTCAGGCACGCGCTGAACGCGGTGAACGCCGGACTCGTGCTTGAGCGCCGCGAAGACTCCCTCGCCGGTCACCTCGGCGATCACTTCCTTGTAGCCGCCTAGGTCGGACGCGTTTTCCTCCAGCACCTCGACCCGCCATCCTCGGGCCTCGGCGAAGCGTTGATACATGCGGAAGAGATCGGCGGCGAACAGCGCCGCCTCGTCGCCGCCTGTCCCCGCCCTGATCTCGAGGATCGCCGGGCGGGCGTCGGCGGCGTCCTTGGGGATCAGCGCCAGCCGCAGCGCTTGCTCCGCCTCTTCGCGCCCGGCGTCAAGCTGGGCGATTTCCTCTTCAGCCAGCGCGCGCATCTCGGGATCGGCCAGCATTTCCTCGGCCGCGGCGCGATCCTTTTCCATCTGCTGAAAGGCGCGGATGCGATCCACCACCGGCTCAAGCTGCGCATACTCGCGCGACAGCGCAACGTAGGCGCCGGCGTTGGCGCCTTCGGCCATGCGCGCCTCAAGATAGGCGAAGCGGTCGAGGATCTGGTTCAGCGTTTCCGTCTGGATCATGCCGCCCGTTTCGCGCGGCCCGTCTGCAAGGTCAAGAGGGGCCTGTGTGCGGCGAATATCGGGCGCGGGCGATCCGTGTTATAATGCGCGCATGTGGAAATGGATGGGCATCGCGGCCGGCGCCGCGCTTCTCGCTGCGGCGACCGCCGCGGCCGAGGAGCCTGCGCGCATGAGCTGGCCCTCTGCGAGCGCCGATGCGCCGACAGTGGAGGCGACGTCGTCCTGCTCCTGCCGCTATCCGGGCGGAAGCGCGGAGTTAGGTGAAACGATCTGCATGGGCGCGTCCGGCGACCGGTATCTCGCCCGATGCGAGATGGTGCTCAACAACACGGCCTGGAAACGGGTCCGCGAAGGCTGCGGAACCGAGGACGCCGTCTCGTCACTGGGACTGGCCGAGCGCCTCGCCAAGCTGTTGGAGCCAGCGGTCGATCCGGGCCTTGTTCACGCCCAGGTCGCTTTCGCCGTACACTGATTGCGAGAAGATCGCGACGGTGGACGCACCGTCCGGCAAACCCACGACCTCCACGGAAACATAGTCGGGAAACCGTAGGTATTTCGTGCGCTGCACATAGGTCGCCCACAACTCCGAAGGCGACCCAGCCGCCAGCTTCGTGCGCGGCTGCCGTCGTGCGACCCGGTCGACGGCCTGCATCAACTCCCTTGGCGAGACATGAAACTTCGGACTCTCGACGCTCGGCGCGGCGAGAGACATCGCCGCGGGCGCAACCAGATACTGGTTCGAGGGATCGACGGAGGCCACCGTCAAGGGATCGACGTGATAGTCGATCGGATTCTCGCCGATCAGGAATAATTGCGCCGCCAAGAGGCCGTACGCAAACAGCGCAAGGACGATCAGGACGCCCCCAGCCTGAACCAGAAAAACCCGCAATTTCATCGGGCAATGCCTTTAAATTAATATATTAGTCGTCCGTCTTACTCATCCCGACATTAACGCAGTATTAATATGTTTTAACCCGGCGCTCGGTTGCTATCCCGCGCGGCGGAAACACTATTCGGCCGCCTGGCTTGAACTCGCAATCGCGCCCTCAGAGGCGGCGTTCTCGGCTTCAATCTCGGCGGCTTTTCGCTCGACCAGCTCCACGATGTGATCGACCATCTTCCCGTTTTCCAGTTTGTGGTCCTGAACGCCCGAGAGATAGACCATGCCGGACCCGGCGCCCCCGCCGGTGAAACCGATGTCCGTCTCGCGCGCCTCTCCCGGCCCGTTGACGACACAGCCGATGATCGAGAGGGTCAGCGGCGTGCTGATATGGGCTAGTCGCTCTTCAAGAATCCCAACCGTCTTGATCACGTCGAAGCCCTGACGCGCGCAGGACGGGCAGGAGATCACCGTGACGCCCCGGCGGCGCAGGCCGAGGCTCTTCAGGATCTCGTAGCCGACCTTCACTTCCTCGACGGGATCGGCCGAGAGCGAGACTCGCAGCGTGTCGCCAATCCCCGCCCACAGCAAAGAGCCCATGCCGATCGCCGATTTCACCGTACCCGCCTGCAAGCCGCCGGCCTCGGTGATGCCCAGATGCAGCGGGTAATCGCAGGCGTCCGCCAGCCCGTGATAGGCCGCCACCGTCAGGAACACATCCGACGCCTTCACCGAGATCTTGAACTCGCGAAAATCATTGTCTTCAAGGATACGGGCATGGTCGAGCGCGCTCTCGACCATCGCCTCGGGGCACGGTTCGGCGTATTTCTCCAAGAGGTGCCGCTCCAGCGAGCCGGCGTTGACGCCGATCCGCATCGAGCAGCCATGGTCCTTCGCCGCTTGCACGACCTCGCGCACGCGCTTGGCGTCGCCGATATTGCCCGGATTGATGCGCAGGCAGGCCGCGCCCGCCTCGGCCGCCTCTATGGCGCGCTTATAGTGAAAATGGATATCCGCCACGATTGGCACGGGAGACTCGCGCACAATCTCATGCAGGGCCGCAGTCGAGGCCTCATCCGGACATGAGACGCGAACGATGTCCGCTCCCGCCTCGGCGCAGGCGAGCACCTGCGCGATGGTGGCCTTCGCATCCGAGGTCAGCGTGTTGGTCATGGTCTGGACGGAGATCGGCGAGTCGCCGCCCACCTCGATCGAACCAACCTTAATCTTTCTGCTTTTGCGACGATCGACGTCGCGCCACGGACGAACGCTCATGTCGGCTCCGTTTGCTTTCTTACGGCTGATATAAGCGGAGGCCCGTCACATGTCGACGGCGCAGAATGCAACACGTGAGCGACAAAGAGGTGATTTACAGCCGTATGGCTGATTCAGCCCCGAAGGTCCGCAACGATCGCCGCGCTCTCGATCGGCTCGCCAGCCGCCGCGCGCTGGTCGCCGGCGCTTGACGTCTGCGGATAGGACGCGCGGATCGCCTCGGGGTTCAGCGCAATGCCGCTTTGGACGACGCCGCCGGCCCCCAAGGGACCATAGGGCACGCCATCGACCAGCACGATCACGCCCGCCGCGTTGCCGACCTTGAGAATCGCATCGCTGCGGTCGGCCGGAACGGTGAAGCTTTCACCGGGAGACATCAGGCCGCTGAACAGGACGCCGGCGCCTGGCGCGTCGACCCGCACCCAGGCCTCCTGCACCGCCTGAATGGCGACGCCCTTGGCCGCTGTGAAGACCGGAGACATCGGCTGGGCGTTCGCGATCACCTCGGGTGCGGCGTAAACTGAAGCATTTAGCACCGGCCCTGCGGGCGCGCCGTCCTGCATCAGGCCATCGGCGGCGCCGAGCGCCGCAGGCGACAGGGATTTTGCAAGCACGGCCGAAGCCGTGGGCGCGCCGGCGCGCGCGAAAACGCCGGCCGTCGTCGGATCGATCGCCGCGATCGGGCCATCCGCGGGCGAGAACCCAAGCGGCGCAGGCACGTCCGAGCGATAGAGCTGCGCCAGAACGCCGTCATCCTCGTAGACCGACGGATCGATGGCGACCCCGGCGTCCCGGGCGCGTGTGATTTCCGTCAGCGAGACGACGGCGCCCGAGTCCGCCGCGGCAGGAGCCGAGGAAACTTTCTGGATATTGTTCAGGAAGGTCCAGCCGCCGTAGCCAATGCCGCCCACCAGCGCCGCAACGGCGACAATCGAGGCGAGAGCGCTGAACATGGGCGCCGCGTCAAAGCCCGGCCGTCGATCCAGCACGGCGGCGAGATCGCTGGACCCGAACGGATCCTGCGGCGCGGCGCGCTTGGCCGGCGGCTTCCCGACTTCCTGCGCCATCCGCGCGCGAGCGGGGGTGAAGCCCGATTCCTCGCAGAAGCGGCGGTACACCTCATCGGGATTGAGCTTCAGATACCGGGCGTAAGAGCGGATGTAACCGGCGACGAAGCTCTGGTTCTCGATCGCCGCGGGATCGGAATTCTCGATCGCGTCGATGTAGCAGGCCTTGATCCTGAGATCGCGCTGAACATCGAACAGCGATTTGCCCAAACACGCACGCTCGCCACGCAACTCGTCTCCGAGTCGCAGCTCATAGGAGTCGAATCCTCTGAGTTCGCGCTGTTGAGGTACAGTCATTTACCGCTCTCGAACCGGACCTGCCTTCCGGCGGTACGCATTGGTGTTTGGTACATTCACTTGTGAGTAACAATACTAAGCGAAGAGACGGCGTTAAGAAAGCCCGTTCCGCCGGATAAATAACCGGGATTCCGCAAAAATTTGCCTTTTCGACTCAGCTTCGAAGCGAGATTCCGGCCGAAATTTGGCGAGATTCCGGCGAACGCCCCGCCCCAATCCTTTGGACGGAATCGCACACCTCCAAGCGGAGCGCCGCAACAAGGCGTCTCGAGGTCATTCCGATTCAGTAAATGAAACGAATTTGATCGACCCAAAACTGCTCAAGCTGCTTCAACTCGGCGTTAAGCCGCGCGATCTCCGCCGGACTCATCAGAGAGCGGCTTCCGATCTCCTCATGGTGGCGCTGGAACAGCCGTTCGACCACGCGGCTGACCTCCCGCCCCTTCTGGGTCAGGCTGACCCGCACTGACCGGCGATCCACGTCACAGCGCTTGTGGTGCATGTAGCCCGCATCGACCAGCTTCTTGAGATTGTAGGAAACGTTCGAGCCCTGATAGTAGCCGCGCGATTTCAACTCTCCCGCCGTCACTTCGTGCTCCCCGATATTGAACAGCAACAGCGCCTGCACGGCGTTCACGTCGATCTGCCCGATCCGTTCGAACTCATCCTTTATGACGTCCAGAAGCAGGCGATGGAGACGCTCTATCAGCGCCAGCATCTCGACATAGAGCGGCAACAGGCCATCCGCCTGTTGAAATCGCGCCGCTGGAACGGCGACCGTCGCGGACATGTTTGGCCCTCCCCGTTGGCTTATCGGCAAACCGGATTACGGGGGGATTTGCAAAAAGACCGTTAAAATCAGAGCGGAGCGGCGCCAAAGCGCCATAAATTACTTTTTCAACAGCAGGTAAATTGATGAAAAGTCCAGGTTTCCGCCGCCCTGGTCGTCCATGAACGTGTACATCTTCGTCGCGATCTCAGCCAGCGGCGCCGTCGCTCCGGAGGATTTCACGGCATCCATCGCCAGACGCAGGTCCTTGAGCATCAGCGAAGAGGCGAAACCCGCCGCGTAATCCTTGTTCGAAGGCGCGTCGGGAACCGGTCCCGGCGCGGGGCAGTATTCGTTCAGCGACCAGCAGCGGGACGTTGCGGTCGAGGCGATCTCGTAAAGCTTCTGCGCCTCCAGCCCCAGCTTGTCCGCCAGCGCGAAACCCTCGGCCACTGCGATCATCTCGACCGCCAGCATCATGTTGTTGCAGATCTTCGCCGCTGCCCCGGCGCCCGACTCGCCCGCGTGCAGCACCCGATCGCCGAGAACCTCCAGGATCGGTTTGGCGAGACCAAAATTCTTTTCGGATCCGCCAACCATGAAAGTCAACGTCCCCGCCTTCGCGCCCCCGACCCCGCCTGACATCGGACTGTCGATCATGCGCAATCCGCGAGCCTCCGCCTCGGCGGACAGTTCGCGCGACGTCTCAACATCCACCGTCGAGCAATCGATGAAAAGCGCGCCCTTTGGCGCCTCGTCGAATGCGCCCTTCTCGCCCGCCTCTCCCAGGCACACGGCGCGGACATGCTTCGCCGCGGGCAAGGCTGTGATGACGATAAACGCGTCTTCGGCCGCCGCCGCCACGCTTCGCGCGACCGATCCGCCCGCTTTCTTGAATTCGCGCTGCGCAGCGTCAGAAGGATCGTATCCGGCGACCTGCAACCCGGCCTTCACCAGATTGCGGGCCATCGGGCCGCCCATATTGCCAAGGCCGATGAATGCGATTTTCGTCATGACGCCCTCTTGGCGAGTGACCGGGTCGGATGGAGAGGTCGGGATTCAGGCCGGGATTTTGACGCCGTGGAACTGGCGCACCCGCTCCAGCGCAGTCGCCACGTTCTCGGGCGTCGCGACACGTCCCGTGAACCACGCGTAGAGGTCCTGATCATTCTCGTTCAACATCGTCTCGAACGCGTTGATCTGATCTTCCGGGAGTTCGGCCAGCGCCTTGTCCGCATAGGGGCCGAGCAGCAGGTCCATTTCCTTCATGCCGCGCCGCCAGCTGCGGATGCGAAGCATCTTGATGCGCTTGTTCAAGTCGTCCATGCGTCGTCGTATTCCTTCGTCAGGCAGCCGCGTCCAGTTCCCGCAGCAAATTCTCCAATTCGCCCAGCCGGCTGATCAGCGAGCGCTGGCTTTGCCGGATCTCGTCGATCTCCTTGAGAGCCATCGCCTGAACGCTGTCGAGATCCGTCTCGCTTTTGCGCTCCACCGGGCCCTCGCCGACTTCGGCCATCAGCCATCCGACGGACACACTTAACACGCCCGCCAAGGTTTGCATCCGGTTCGCGCGCGGAATGGTGCGGCCATTTTCCCAGGACGTGATGGTTTTTTCGCTGACGCTGAGCAATCCAGCCAGGCTCTTGCGCTCCAGGCCGCTGCTGACGCGCGCCTCGGTCAAACGGCAGCCGAATGTGCCGCGCGTTTTCGCGCCCTCGGGTTCGTTCAGCATCTAAAATCCTCTCTGACCCAGCAAGCCGAGTCGTTTTCTGATCTGATATTTGGGGATGGCCTCACCTTAGCCAACGAGTCAGCGCCGGTCCACGCCGAACCTGTTTCAAGCTCGAAAGTCTGGCTCAGGCAGCCCGAACAGCGCACGCGCCGCGGCCGAGCTTTGCGCCGCCAGCGCGCCCGGCGCCTCTCCGCGCAGCGCCGACGCGGCCTTCGCCACATGAGGCAGAAAAGCGGGTTCGTTCCGGTTGCGGGATGGCTTCTTCGCGCCTTCTCCGTCCAGCGGCCAGGGCAGATCGCGCGGATAGAGGAATGGCGCGTCAGTCTCCAGAAGCAGCCGGTCGCCGGGGATGATCTTCACCGCCTCGCGCAGCGCATCCCCGCGCCGCTCATCGCACAGCCAACCGGTGACGCCCAGATGCAAACCGCGCTTCAGATAGGCCTGCGCTTCTGCGGGACCGCCGGTGAAGCAATGCAGCACGCCGCGAACGGGCGCAGCGGCGTCCAGCACCTCCAGCATCCGGGCGTGCGCCTCCCGTTCATGCAGGAACAGCGGCAGACCGGACTCAGAAGCGATTTGAAGCTGCGCCGCAAAGGCGCCCTCCTGATCCGCCGGAGAGGAATAGTTGCGGTCGAAATCCAGCCCGCATTCGCCGATGGCGACGACGCCCCGCCGAACCGCCAGCGCCCGGATCGCCTGCGCCGTCTCCGCGCTCCAGTCCTTCGCATGATGCGGATGCACGCCGGCCGTCGCGAACAGGCCCCCCGAATGCGCCGAAGCCAGCTCCGCCGCCGCCCCGGACGCCTCCAGATCGGTTCCCGTGACGATCATTTGGCGCACGCCCGCCGCCCGGGCCCGCGTGATCACCTGATCCCGGTCCGCCTCGAACCGGCCCTTGGCCAGGTTCACGCCGATATCGATGAGATCCAGCATCATTCCGCTCTAAACAGTGTCCTTTCGCGGCTTGCGACCCGGCGGCGGTAAGAGTAGGACGACTCCGACGCCACCGCCAATGGAGCAGATCGATGGCCTTTTTGTCCGACAGCCTCGCCCGCGTGAAACCCTCCGCCACCATCGCCGTCACGACCAAGGCGGCCGAGCTGCGCGCCGCCGGCAAAGACGTGATCGGCCTCGGCGCAGGCGAGCCGGATTTCGACACGCCCGACAACATCAAGGCCGCGGCGAAGGCCGCGATCGACGCCGGCAAGACCAAGTATACGGCGGTGGACGGCATTCCCGAGCTGAAGCAGGCGATCTGCTCGAAGTTCAAGCGTGAGAACGGGCTTGAGTACAAGCCAAGCCAGGTTTCGGTGGGCGTCGGCGGCAAGCAGATTCTCTACAACGCCCTGATCGCCACGCTGAACCCGGGCGACGAGGTGCTGATCCCGGCGCCCTACTGGGTCAGCTACCCGGACATGGTGCTGCTGGGCGGCGGAACGCCGGTCATCATCGAGACCTCTATCGAGACCAGCTTCAAGATCACGCCAGAAGCGCTGGAGGCGGCGATTACGCCAAAGACCAAGTGGCTGATCTTCAACTCGCCCTCGAACCCCTCGGGCGCGGGCTACACCGCGGCGGAGTTGAAGGGGCTGACCGACGTTCTGATGCGCCACCCGCATGTCTGGGTGATGTCGGACGACATGTATGAGCACATCGTCTACGCGCCGTTCGAATTCGCCACCCCCGCGCAGGTGGAGCCGGGTCTCTACGACCGCACGCTGACGGTCAACGGGGTCTCCAAGGCCTATTCGATGACCGGCTGGCGCATCGGCTATGCGGGCGGGCCGGAGCAGCTGATCACGGCGATGCGCAAGGTGCAGTCGCAGTCGACCTCGAACCCCTGCTCGATCAGCCAGTGGGCGGCGATCGAGGCGCTGAACGGCGACCAGACCTACATCACGGAATCGCGCGGGCACTTCCAGCGCCGCCGCGACCTCGTGGTGCGCCTTCTGAACGAGTGCCCCGGCATCGAGTGCCCGACGCCCGAGGGCGCCTTCTACGTCTACCCCTCGATCAAGGGGCTGATCGGCAAGAAGACCCCGGGCGGAGTGGAGATCGTCGACGACCAGACCTTCTGCACCCAGCTTCTGGAGGCCGAGGGAGTCGCCGCGGTGTTTGGAGCCGCTTTCGGCACCAGCCCCAACTTCCGCGTGTCCTATGCGACGTCGGACGAGGCGCTGACCGAGGCCTGCGCGCGGATCAAGCGGTTCTGCGAAGGACTTTCCTGACAGACCAAGACGCTCACGGCGGCGGTTTTTCAGCCGCCGCCGACGACTTGAGCGCCCGTGACGGAGTATGTCGTGCGCACATCGGCGGCCGGCCGCTCGGGTCCGAGTTGACGTCGGGCGCCCGTTTCGTGCAAAACCTGCCCAAGACTGGCGCGCGCCGAACCGACGCGCCTGCGAGAACAATCGCTCGGGAGACTGCGGATGGAGCTGGCGGCCACGACCACAACGGCGGACAGGACGAGCGCGCGACCGCATCTCCGCCGCGACTGGACGCGCGAAGAGGCGCAGGCGATCTACGAGGCGCCATTCAACGACCTGCTGTTTCGCGCCCAGACCGTTCATCGTAAGAACTTCGATCCCAACAAGGTGCAGATGAGCCGCCTGCTGTCGATCAAGACCGGCGGCTGCCCGGAAGATTGCGGCTATTGCAGCCAGTCGGCGCGCAACGGCTCCACCCTGTCCGCCTCGAAGCTGATGGAGGTGCAGCGCGTCCTCGCCGAGGCCAAGAAGGCGAAGGACGCCGGCGCCACGCGCTATTGCATGGGCGCCGCCTGGCGCAGCCCGAAAGAGCGCGACATGGACGCCGTCATCGCCATGGTCGAGGGCGTCAAGGCGATGGGCATGGAGACCTGCATGACGCTGGGCATGCTGGACGACGGCCAGGTGTTCCGCCTGAAAGAGGCCGGGCTGGATTACTACAATCACAACGTCGACACGTCCGAGCGGTACTACAGCGAGATCATCACCACCCGCACCTACGCCGACCGGCTGGAGACGCTGGACCGGGTTCGCCAGGCGGGCATCAACGTCTGCTCCGGCGGCATCGTCGGCATGGGCGAGGAAAAGCAGGACCGCATCGACATGCTGGTCACGCTCGCCAACCTTGAGGAGCACCCGCAGTCGGTGCCGATCAACATGCTGATCCCGATCGAAAACACGCCGCTGGCCGACGTGGAGCAGATCGACCCGATTGAGTTCGTCCGCACCATCGCCACCGCCCGCATCCTGATGCCGGAAAGCTATGTGCGCCTGTCCGCGGGCCGAACCGAGATGAGCGACGAGACGCAGGCGCTTTGCTTCTTCGCCGGGGCCAACTCGATCTTTGTCGGAGACACGCTGCTGACCGCCGACAACCCGGACGAGGATCAGGACTCCGTGCTGTTCGCCAAGCTCGGCGTGAAACCGATGGCGCTCGACGACCACGCATGAACGGACAACTCGACCGCTATCAACGCGTGCTCTCCGGCCTTGAGCGCAAGAGCCGCCGGCGTTGTCTGATCTCGCGCGCCGGCATCGACTTCGCCTCGAACGACTATCTGGCGCTGGCCAATTCCTGCGCGCTGCGCGGCGCGGTGCTGCACGCGGTGGAGCGCGGCGTGCCCGTGGGCGCGGGCGGATCCCGCCTGCTGCGCGGCAACGATCCCGAGCACGAGGCGCTGGAGGAGGAAGCGGCGCAGTTCTTCGCCGCCGAACGCGCGCTCTATTTCGGCGGCGGCTATGTCGCCAATTTCGCGATCCTCACCACCCTGCCGCAAAAGGGCGACCTGATCGTCGTTGACGAGTTGATCCACGCCAGTTGCCACGAAGGCGTCCGTTCCGCGCGCGCGGACTCCGCCATGGCCGCGCATAACGACGCCGGCGCGTTCGAGGACGCGATCGTCAAATGGCGCGCTGCGGGTGGCGTCGGCCGCATCTGGATCGTAGTCGAAAGCGTCTACTCGATGGACGGCGACCGCGCCCCGCTGGCCGAACTGATCGAGATCGCAGACCGTTACGAGGCGTTTCTGCTGATCGACGAAGCGCATGCGACCGGCGTCTTCGGGCCAGACGGCCGAGGCCTCTCCGCCGAGTACGAGGGCCGCGAAAACGTCATCGTGCTGCACACTTGCGGCAAGGCGCTGGGCGCGTCCGGCGCTCTCGTTTGCGCCTCTAACACGTTATGCGACTTCATCATCAACCGCGCCCGCCCCTTCATCTACGCCACCGCCCCCTCGCCGGTCATGGCCGCCGCGGTGCGCGAGGCGCTGGTGATCCTCAGGACCGAACCGGAGCGCCGCGCAAAGCTGGAGGCGCTGGTCGCCTACGCAAGCGCGATGGCCGAGGCGCGCTGCGGGGTGACGCCCAGCGGCTCCCAGATCCTGCCGGTGATCATCGGCGACAACGCCCGCACCATGGCCGTCGCCGCCGCGATGCAGGAGCGTGGCTATGACATCCGGGGCGTGCGCCCGCCCACTGTGCCCGAGGGCACAGCGCGGCTGCGCGTCGCCATCACACTCAACACGGACCAGCAGACCGTCTCGGACATGCTGGACGCCCTGACGGAAGAGCTGGAGCGGAATTCGGTATGACCCATCGGGTCGTCGTCACCGGAACCGACACCGGCCTGGGCAAGACCATCTTCGCCGCCGCGCTGGCGGGTGCGCTGGACGGCTGCTACTGGAAGCCGCTGCAATCGGGAACCGAGGACGGAACTGACGCGGACGTGGTGCGCCGCCTGAGCGGCCTTCCCTCTGATCGAGTCCTGCCCGAAGCGCATGTCTTCCGCACCCCGGTCTCGCCGCATCAGGCGGCGGAGATCGACGGCGTTATCGTGAACGCGACGGCGCTGAACCCGCCCGCCTGCGACCGCCCCTTGGTGATCGAAGGCGCCGGCGGGCTGATGGTTCCGGTGACGCGGAACACCCTGTTCATCGACATCTTCGCCCGCTGGGCCGAGCCCGTGGTTCTGGTCGCCCGAACCGCTTTGGGAACCATCAATCACTCCCTTCTTTCCATCGAAGCGATGCGGATGCGCGGCATCCCCATTCTCGGCGTCGCCTTTGTCGGGGACGAATACGCCGAGACGGAACGGGTGATCTGCGACTTCGGAGGCGTCAAGCGTCTCGGCCGCCTGCCCTCGCTATATCCCCTGAATGCAGACTCGCTGACCGAGGCCTTCGCCCAAAATTTCGACATCTCCGATTTCGCGCCGGGGGCGCCGACGACATGACCCGCTCGCCGATCTGGCACCCGTTCACGCAGCACGCGATCCTGCCCGAGATGGTGGAGATCGCGCGCGGCGAAGGCGCTTATCTGGAAACGCCGGACGGCCGGCGGATTCTCGACGCCATCTCTTCGTGGTGGGTGGTCACCCATGGCCACCGGCACCCCCACATCGTGCAGGCGATCAAGGATCAGGCGGACAAGCTGGATCAGGTCATCTTCGCGGGCCACACCCATGAGCCCGCGGAGAAACTGGCCCGTCGCCTCGTGGACATCACGCCCGCCACGCTGGAGCACGTGTTCTTCTCGGACTCGGGCTCCACCTCGGTCGAGGTC
>QKHF01000242.1 GCA_003250135.1 Paracoccaceae bacterium
GAATGCGTACTAAAGCAGCTTTACAACTCGGTCGTGAAAAAAGGTAAAGAGAAAAACGCTACTTGGGGGGCATGGTAGATCATCTCGTCCAAAGGAAAGCCTTGGACGCTGCCACTAAGGGAACATTGGATAATTCTCGGAGGGGCCTTCGGAACGAGGTCGCACACCCAGACAAATTTTATTCAATTGACGAGGCGCAGGACTTACTGGGCACGACGTTGCAACTCGTCGGCCTTCTGGTTTCACACGAGCGATACGAACTCGAAGAAAGTTGAGCTGGGGCCGCCTTATGATCGCGCGGCTTCTGAGTGTCTGAATCTACTCGCAGTATCAGGCGCGTTTTTGCACTCACACGTGACGCCCTCTCCAAAATATCGCACTCTCGCTCCGTGATCCCCTGACCGGAGCGCCGCCATGACCCCTTCCCTCGTTCCCGACGCCACCTTCCACACCCGCGTGCGCAACGACAGCTTAAGCGGGCCGAACCCGTTCGAATGGAAGAAGCTCAGCTCGGACGACGTGTTCGCGGGCAAGCGCGTCGTCCTCTTCGCCCTGCCGGGGGCGTTCACCCCGGCCTGCTCGGAAGACCACCTGCCGGGCTATGAGGCGCGCCATGACGACTTGCTCGCGCTCGGCGTCGACAAGGTGATCTGCCTCTCGGTCAACGACGCCTTCGTGATGTTCCAGTGGGCGAAATCGCAGAACATCCAGAAGGTGTTCATGCTGCCCGACGGCAACGGAGAGTTCACCCGCAAGATGGGCATGCTGGTCGAGCGCACGGTCAGCGGCATGGGGATGCGCAGCTGGCGCTACTCGATGCTGGTCGAGGACAAGGCGATCGCCAAGATGTTCATCGAGCCGGGCTTCATGGACAACGCCGCCGGCATCCCCATGAACGTCTCGGGCGCCGAGACGATGCTGGAGCATCTCAAGTCCCGATAGGCCAACTTGCTGGCCCGCATCAATTTTTTCCTTGATTTTCGGGCCGGGGCGCTCCATATGCGGGGCGCGCTGCTGATCACTATCGAAGACCTGTCTCCCTAACCGGCCACAGTTTCGATCTTGCTAAGACTGTGCCGGGCCGCCGCATCCTGCGGGCGGTGATTTAAAAGGAGACATCACGATGGCCAAGGGCACCGTGAAATGGTTCAATTCCACCAAGGGTTTCGGCTTCATTCAGCCTGAGGGCGGCTCGAAGGACGTGTTCGTCCACATCAGCGCCGTCGAGCGTGCGGGCCTCAGCGGCCTGAACGACGGTCAGGTCGTGACCTTCGAGCTCGAGACCGGCCGCGACGGCCGTCAGTCCGCCGCCAACCTGGCGCTGGCCGACTGAGCCGACGGCTTCGCCGTACAAAATACGGGGGCGGCGCGGGAAACTGCGCCGCCCTTTGCTTTTGCGCTAGACGGCGATCTTCAACGCCAGCCACGGCGTCAGGTTCAGCGCGATGATCAGCAGCTTGTAATTGGCCAGATAGCTGAAATAGCGGCCGGGCAGCTCGGCCTGCGGCACGCCCATCATCTTCGCGTGCATCGCCATCATCCAGTCCCGCTTGAAGAGGACGAAGAACGCCGCATAGGCGTAAAGGACCATGTTGATCACGGTCATCCAGCCGAAAACCGCGGTGATCTGGTCGAGGGCCTCAGGGCTCATCCTCCCCTCCTTGTGACGAGATGGCGGGCTAGTCGCGCCGCCCGACTGCCCCCATACTATTACAACCGACTCGGGAACGCCCCCATTCGCGGGGCCAGCAGCCAAGAGGCCGACATGACGCGCGCAATCCCTTTCGCCCTCGCCGCCTTCTTCGCCCTGACGGCGGGGCCGGGGCTGGCCGGCGATCTGGAGAAGCTGAGCTCCACCGGCGCCTGCGTGAAATGCGACCTGATGAACCTGAACCTTCGCGGCCTGACCATGGAGGCCCCCAACCTGGAGGGCGCCAAGCTGCGCGAAGCGGACATGAAGGAATCGGATTTCTCCGGCGCGAATTTCAAGCGCGCCGACCTGCGGCGGGCCGAGGCCGAGCGGGCCAACATGTCGGGCGCAACCTTTGTCGACGCCAAGCTGGACGGCGCCGATCTGGAAAAGGCGGATGCGCGCGGCGCCGATTTCTCGGAAGCGAGCATCCGGCGCGTGGATTTCGCGGACGCCTTTCTGGCGGGGGCGAATTTCGCGAAGGCGGATCTCCGAGACGCGCATCTGCGGCGGGCCTCGGCCCCCGACGCCAATTTCTCCGGCGCCAAGATGAACGATGTCGATCTGGAGCGCTCGAACATATCCGGCGCCAATTTCCGCAGGGCTGACCTCAGTTCCGCCGACCTCGACCGAGCGATGGCCTCGGGCGCCGATTTCCGCGACGCCGACCTGACAAGCGTGCGGCTGGCCAGCGCGAACCTGACGGGCGCGGACCTGCGCGGCGCCGACCTCTCCGATGCGGGCCTCAGGCGCACGAACCTTTCCGGCGCCGATCTGACCGACGCGAAAGGCTTGCGGCAGGAGCGTCTGAGCCAGGCCTGCGGCGATACGAAGACCCGCCTGCCCGACGGGTTCTACATCGATCCCTGCGACTAGACGGCGGGCTTCTCCAGCGGCAGATCCCGCGCGCGGCGCATGACGTAGACGCCGATCGGCTCCGGCAGCCCGCGGATCGGGGCGATGTGACGCTCCATGTCGTCGAGCGGCAGGCCGGCGAGCTTCGCGACTTCCTCCGACATCACCAGTTGACCGTCGAAATCCTTGGTCAGCGCCTCCAACCGGCTGGCGGTGTTCACCGTCTCGCCCACGATGGTGGCGGAGGCCGTGTCGCCATGGCCGATATCTCCCAAAACCAGACCGCCGACATGCACGCCGACGCCGATCTTCAGGTCCTCGCCGAGATCGCGACGCAGATGATCGTTCACCCGGTCCAGCGCCAGATCCATGCCCCTTGCGGCCGCCAGAGCCGCACGGCAGGCGACCTCGGGCGCGCTGTACCGACCGAAATAGGCCATCAACCCATCGCCCAGATATTTCTCCACCACGCCGCCCTGCTCCACCACAGCAGGCACCATGGCGTCGAACAGTTCGTTGAGCACGAAGACGACGTCATAGGGCAGGCGCCCCTTGGAGAGCCGTGTGAAACCGCGCGTGTCCATGAACAGGACCACCATGGTGCGCTCCACGCCGCTGGACCGCGCGATCGCCTCGGGCTTCGCCTGTTTGGGCGAGACCAGTCGCTGCACGGTCAACGGGCTGGTCGGGCGCAGCTGGCAGGCCAGACGCACGTCATCCGGCGCGTTGATGGAGCGCAACGAGTCCGCCTCCAACTGCGCTGGGGGATCGAGGCTTTCGAGGCCGTTGACGACGCGCACACGGCAGGTGGTGCAGCGCGCGCGCCCGCCGCAAAGCGAGGTATGCTGCACTTTGTTCATGCGGCTGATCTCCAGCAGCGTCGGCCCCACCGGGGCCGAGACCGTGGGACCGTCCGCATAGGTGATCTTCAACCGCCGGCCCATGCGCTCCACCGTCGTTCGGCCGAAGAAAATCGCAACTGCGGCGACCACCGACAGCGCGAAGGCGAGGCGCCCCTGATCGGCATAGGAAAACAGGGTCGCTTCATCGATCGGATCGGGCCAGTTCGTCTGAATCTGCACCTCGATCAGCATCATCTCGTCCATGATCCGAGGCAGCAGCTCTCTCGTCGAGGCGACGAAGCCGGCCAGCGCCGCCGTCGGCAGCGCCACCGCAAGACCGGAGAGAACGGGCGCGATGCGCTGATACCAGGGCCGCAATCGAAGCCAGTAATGGATGCCGATGCAGCCATGGGCCCAGACCACCAGAACAAGCGCGGTCTGCGTCGCCCAGAGCCCGCCCAGCGCGAGGCGGGAGAGGACATAATCGTAGGTGTCGATCGCGCCGAACAGCTCATGCGCCACGCGGGTGGCGACGACATGCGGGATGAGGAGGATCGGGATCGCGAAGCCCAGCGCGACCTGCGCCACCTCCCATGGGCGCAAACGCATGGTGGCGCGTTGGGCGATCCGCGCCAGCGCGTAGAGCACGTGAATCGCCGCAGCGGTCCAGAGAACCGCGGACCCGACGGTCGAGCGGGTCACGCTGATGCGCAGCAACTGCCCCTCGTCCAGCGCCTCGTCGCCGAACAGCCCGGCCGCATGGTTCATCAGATGCGTCGCGACGAAGAGGAACAGCACCACGCCCGCCGCCGTCTTGGCGCGCATGACAAAGGGGTTATGCAGGATGGCTCCCATGGCCTCAGAAAACACCAACGGCGCAATCCCGGGAAATCGAATTCCGGTGAGGGCGAATTGAACGCGCCGAACAGCGCGAGATCACAGGCGCGACTTGGCGAATGCGCGCAGGTCGAAATCCGGCGCGCGCACTTCGGAAGGGGTCGGCGCCGCGCCCGCAGCCATCATCCGCCGGGTCGCCATGTGATCGGCCGGGCGGTTGACGGATTCGACGCCAAGGAAGCGCTCGCCCGCGAAACAGAGCAGCGAGAAGGTGTTCTCTTCGCGCGAGCCGATGACGACGCGCTCCGTCG
>QKHF01000110.1 GCA_003250135.1 Paracoccaceae bacterium
CGTGAAGATGACCGTGCAGCTGATCGCGCCGATCGCCATGGAGGAGAAGCTGCGCTTCGCCATCCGTGAAGGCGGCCGCACCGTCGGCGCCGGCGTCGTCGCCAAGATCATCGAGTAATCGCAGTCCGGCCAGGCCGGATGCGATGAGATTTGAAGCCCCGGCTCCGGCCGGGGCTTTTACTTTTCGGCGCGATGCGGCTTTGAGCGTCAATCGCCGCGCATGCCCTTGCATCGCCCGCGGCTTCGCCGTAAATCCCGCTTGCCGGCGACAGGGGTGTAGCTCAGTTGGTAGAGCGACGGTCTCCAAAACCGTAGGTCGGGGGTTCGAGACCCTCCGCCCCTGCCAGTCGGGCAAGGACGTAGGCGGCGGCGCAGGGGCGTCGCGAATTCAGCAAGATCGAGTGTGTCCATGGCGAACCCGTTCCAGTTTCTGCAGCAGGTCAAGAACGAGGCCGACAAGGTCGTCTGGCCGTCGCGCAAGGAGACCGTGATCACCACGATCATGGTGTTCGTCATGGCGTCGTTGGCCGCCGTGTTCTTCCTGGGCGTCGATCAGCTGTTCCGCGCGGTCGTGCCCATGGTGACGGGCGTCGGCGGCTGAGGCTGACGTTTCCGCGATAACGTCCTTCTGGGGTTGATTTTACGGGTATGCGGGTCTAGAGAACGCGGGCTTCCGGCAATGAACGGCGCGCGGCGATTCGTCCCGCGCGCCTCGTCGCTTTCGGGGGGACGCGCCCGGCGCCGAATTAAACGGCGACGCGTGGGACTCCGGCGGCGCTGAACGTCACGTCGGAACAATGGGTTAAGAGGCTGCGAGCAAGCATGGCGAAGCGTTGGTACAGCGTCCACGTCTTGTCGAACTTCGAAAAGAAGGTCGCCGAGGCGATCAAGGATGCAGCCGTTCAGAACGGTCTCGAGGATGAGATCGAAGAGGTGCTGGTGCCGACCGAAGAGGTCGTGGAGCTGCGCCGCGGCAAGAAGGTGCAGACCGAACGGCGCTTCATGCCCGGCTACGTGCTGGTCAAGATGGAGCTCACCGACGCGGCCTATCACCTTGTGAACGACACGCCGCGCGTGACCGGCTTTCTCGGCCCGCAGGGTCGCCCGACTCCGCTGCGCGACTCCGAAGTCGCGCGCCTGCTGGACCAGGTGGAGGAAGGCCTGGAACGGCCGCGTCCGTCGATCACCTTCGAGGTGGGCGAAGAGGTGCGCGTGACCGACGGCCCGTTCGAAAGCTTCACGGGCATGGTCGAGGATGTGGACGAGGAGAACGCGCGCCTGAAGGTGACGGTCTCCATTTTCGGCCGGGCGACCCCGGTCGAGCTCGAATACGGCCAGGTGCAAAAAGGCGCCTGATCGTCGCTTGCGGGAGGCGAGGGCGCGCGCGTCCGGACCGCACCGCTAACCAAGTGGTCCGGCGACGCGTCGTCCGGACGGGATAGAGAAAGGCGAACCAGATGGCCAAGAAAGTCATCGGCACGCTCAAGTTGCAGGTGCCCGCGGGCAAGGCGAACCCTTCGCCCCCGATCGGCCCGGCGCTTGGTCAGCGTGGCATCAACATCATGGAGTTCTGCAAGGCGTTCAACGCCAAGTCCCAGGACATGGAGCCGGGCGCCCCGTGCCCGACCGTGATCACCTATTTCCAGGACAAGAGCTTCACCTTCGAGATCAAGACGCCCCCGGCGTCCTACTTCCTGAAGAAGGCGGCGAAGCTGAAGGGCGGCGCGAACAACCCCGGTCGCGAGACCGCGGGCACCGTGACGGTCAAGCAGGTGCGCGAGATCGCCGAAGCGAAGATGAAGGATCTGAACGCCAACGACGTCGAGGCGGCGATGCAGATCATTCTCGGCTCCGCCCGCTCCATGGGCATCGAGGTGAAGGGGTAAGTCATGGCCAAGCACGGTAAGCGTTTCCGCGCGGCCAAGGCCGCCGTCGCCGACAAGCCCGCTCTGCCGCTGGATGAAGCGGTGAAGCTGGTCAAAGAGCACGCCACCGCTAAGTTCGACGAGACCGTCGAGGTGGCGCTGAACCTGGGCGTCGATCCGCGCCACGCCGACCAGATGGTCCGCGGCACGGTCAACCTGCCCAACGGCACCGGCAAGACGGTGCGCGTCGCGGTCTTCGCGCGCGGCCCGAAGGCCGACGAGGCCCAGGCCGCCGGCGCGGACATCGTGGGCGCCGAGGACCTGATGCAGGCGATTCAGGGCGGCGAGATCAATTTCGAGCGCTGCATCGCGACCCCGGACATGATGCCGGTCGTCGGTCGTCTGGGTAAGGTTCTGGGCCCGCGCGGCCTGATGCCGAACCCGAAGGTCGGCACCGTGACCATGGATGTCGCGCAGGCGGTCAAGGACGCCAAGGGCGGCCAGGTGCAGTTCCGCGTCGAGAAAGCGGGCGTGGTTCACGCCGGCGTCGGCAAGGTCAGCTTCGCCGAGGACAAGCTCGCCGAGAACGTGCGCGCGCTTGTCGATGCGGTGAACCGGGCCAAGCCCACGGGCGCCAAGGGCACCTACCTGAAGAAGATTTCGATCAGCTCGACCATGGGGCCGGGCCTGACCGTGGACGTCGCAAGCCTGTCGGCCTGACGACGAGACGAGTTTCCCGCCGGTTCGCCGGCGGGATGCCTGGGACCCAAGCCGAGAGGCGCGGGTCCGACCTGTCCGAGACGGTGGGCGCCGGGGGAACCCGGGTAAGGCCGGCCATAGACGGGGAACGAGGTGAAGATCAGCCGCGCTTGCGGGGGGTCTTGGCCCGGGAACCCGGACGGGAGACGACGCGTCGGGCGCAGCGCATGCGGTGGCCGGCGTTCCTGTAGAGCCGGCGGGACGGGCTGATCCGTTCCGCCATGACTTGGAGAAGACCGTGGATAGAGCCCAGAAGGAAAAGGTGGTCGAAGACCTCGGCCAGATCTTCTCGGACTCCGGCGTGGTGGTGGTCGCTCACTACCAGGGCCTCTCGGTCGCTGAGATGTCGGACCTGCGCGCCAAAATGCGTGAAGCAGGCGCGTCCGTCCGCGTCGCCAAGAACCGGCTCGCCAAGATCGCCCTGGAGGGCAAGGACTGCGCAGGTATCGACCAGTACCTGAACGGTCAGACGGCACTGGCTTTTTCCTCCGACCCCGTCGCCGCGCCGAAAGTCGCGGCGGAGTTCGCCAAGAAGAACGAGAAACTCGTGATTCTCGGCGGCGCCATGGGGGCGACCATCCTCGATGCGGATGGGGTGAAGGCCCTGGCCACCTTGCCCTCTCTGGACGAACTTCGCGGCAAGCTCGTGGGTCTGTTGCAGGCCCCGGCCGCCAAGATCGCTCGCGTGCTCGCGGCGCCTGGAACCCAGGTCGCCCGCGTGCTTCAGGCGAGAGTCGAGAAGGAAGGCGAAGCCGCGTAACTGGCGAACAGCGATCACGAGGCTGGTTCCCTGGGGAAAGACCCGACGCCGGAACCGCTCGTAACCCTGAATGGAAATGGAACTGAGAAATGGCTGATCTTGAGAAACTTGTCGACGAACTGTCGAACCTGACCGTGTTGGAGGCCGCCGAGCTCTCCAAGCTGCTTGAAGATAAGTGGGGCGTCTCCGCCGCCGCCGCGCCGGTCGCCATGGCCGCAATGCCGGGCGCCGCCGCCGCCGAGGCCGCCGAGGAGAAGACGGAGTTCACCGTCGTCCTGAAGGCCGCCGGCGACAAGAAGATCAACGTGATCAAGGAAGTCCGTGCGATCACCGGCCTGGGCCTGAAAGAGGCCAAGGACCTGGTCGAGGGCGCTCCGAAGGACGTCAAGGCCGACATCCCGAAGGCCGAGGCCGACGAGATCAAGGCGAAGCTCGAGGCGGCTGGCGCCGAAGTCGAGCTCAAGTGATCCGGCGCGGCTTCGGCCGCGGCGCATCAATGCGAAATTGGCCCGCCCCGCCCGCAAGGTGGGGCTGGCCTCGCGTCGTCTCAGGCCCCTTCGCGCGCGGGTTGCGCGTTCAGAGGGGGTCTTAGAGGGCGCGACGGGTCCGGGATAGTCTGCGGGGGGTCGCAGGCTTCGGATGGGACCCGCCCCATTCGGCGAAAGCGCCGCGCGATCGTCCACCCAGCGATCGCCGGCGCAGAGTGGCGCAGTCGAGGACGTTCATGACGCAGACTTTTTCCGGCCGCAAACGCATTCGGAAGCATTTCGGCAAGATCCGCGAAGTCGCGAAAATGCCGAATCTCATCGAGGTTCAGAAAAGCTCTTACGATCTCTTTCTGGAATCCGGCGATGCGGGAACTCCCACTGATGGCGAGGGCCTGCAGGGCGTTTTCCAGTCGGTTTTCCCGATCAAGGATTTCAACGAGACGGCGGTGCTGGAGTTCGTGCGCTACGAGCTCGAAGACCCGAAATACGACGTTGAAGAGTGCCAGCAGCGCGACATGACCTACAGCGCGCCGCTGAAGGTCACCCTGCGACTGATCGTGTTCGAGGTCGATGAAGAGACCGGCGCCCGCTCCGTCAAGGACATCAAGGAGCAGGACGTCTATATGGGCGACATGCCGCTGATGACCCTGAACGGCACGTTCGTGGTCAACGGCACCGAGCGCGTGATCGTCAGCCAGATGCATCGCTCGCCGGGCGTGTTCTTCGACCATGACAAGGGCAAGACCCATTCCTCGGGCAAGTTGCTGTTCGCCGGCCGCGTGATCCCCTATCGCGGCTCGTGGCTGGACTTCGAGTATGACGCCAAGGACGTGCTCTTCGCGCGCATCGACCGTCGCCGCAAGCTGCCGGTCACCACGCTGCTCTATGCGCTGGGCCTGACGCCGGAAGACGTCGTGGCGCGGTTCTACAATTCGGTCGAGTTCGTGCGCGAGGCGGACGGCTGGTCCACGCCGTTCAACGTGGATCGCCTGAAGGGCCAGAAGCCGCTGTTCGACCTGGTGGATGCGGCCTCGGGCGAGGTGATCGCCGAGGCGGGCGCGAAGCTGACCCCGCGCAAGCTGAAGAAGCTGGCCGAGGGCGGCGTGAAGCGCCTGCTGCAGCCGTTCGAGTCGATCTATGGCCGCTACGTCGCCGAGGACGTCATCAACGAGGACACCGGCGAGATCTATGTCGAGGCGGGCGACGAACTGGATGAAGACAGCGTCCAGACCCTGCTCGACATCGGCCACAAGGCGATCCAGACGCTGGACATCGATCATGTGTCGATCGGCGCCTATATCGTCAACACGATGCGGCTGGACAAGAATATCGACCGCACCGGCGCGCTGATGGACATCTATCGCGTGATGCGCCCGGGCGAGCCGCCGACCCCCGATGCGGCCGAGGCCCTGTTCCAGTCGCTGTTCTTCGATCCCGAGCGCTACGACCTGTCCGCGGTCGGCCGCGTGAAGATGAACATGCGCCTGCAGCTGGATGCGCCCGACACCATGCGCACCCTGCGCAAGGAGGACATCCTGGCGGTGGTCCAGGCGTTGCTGGAGCTGCGCGACGGGCGCGGCGACATCGACGATATCGATCATCTCGGCAACCGGCGCGTGCGCTCGGTCGGCGAGCTGATGGAGAACCAGTATCGCGTCGGCCTGCTGCGCATGGAGCGCGCGATCAAGGAGCGCATGTCGAGCGTCGAGATCGACACCGTCATGCCGCAGGACCTGATCAACGCCAAGCCCGCGGCGGCCGCGGTGCGCGAGTTCTTCGGCTCGTCGCAGCTCAGCCAGTTCATGGATCAGACCAATCCGCTGTCCGAAGTCACCCACAAGCGGCGCCTGTCGGCGCTTGGCCCGGGCGGCCTGACGCGTGAGCGCGCCGGCTTCGAGGTGCGCGACGTGCATCCGACTCATTACGGCCGGATGTGCCCGATCGAGACGCCGGAAGGTCCGAATATCGGCCTGATCAACTCGCTCGCCTCGTTCGCGCGCGTGAACAAGTACGGTTTCATCGAGACGCCGTATCGCCGCGTCGTGGACGGCCAGGTGACCGACGAAGTGGTCTATCTCTCGGCCACCGAGGAAATGCGCTACACCGTGGCGCAGGCCAATGCGCACCTCTCCGCCGAGGGCCGGTTCGAGAATGAGCTGGTCTCCACCCGCAAGGGCGGCGAGTTCATGCTCAGCCCGCGCGAGAACATCGACTTCATCGACGTTTCGCCGAAGCAGCTGGTTTCGGTCGCCGCCTCGCTGATCCCGTTCCTTGAGAACGACGACGCGAACCGCGCGCTGATGGGCTCGAACATGCAGCGCCAGGCGGTGCCGCTGGTCCGGGCCGAGGCGCCGTTCGTCGGCACCGGCATCGAAGAGGTGGTGGCCCGCGATTCCGGCGCCGCGATCACCGCGCGGCGCGGCGGCGTGATCGATCAGGTCGACGCCATGCGCATCGTCGTGCGCGTGACCGAGGACCTGAAGCCGGGCGAGCCGGGCGTCGACATCTATCGTCTGCGCAAGTTCCAGCGCTCGAACCAGAACACCTGCATCAACCAGCGTCCGCTGGTGAAGGTGGGAGACGAGGTCAAGGCCGGCGACGTGGTCGCCGACGGTCCGTCGACGGATCTGGGCGAGCTGGCGCTGGGCAAGAACGCGCTCGTCGCCTTCATGCCCTGGAACGGCTACAACTACGAGGACTCCATCCTCATCTCCGAGCGGATCGTGAAGGACGACGTGTTCACCTCGATCCATATCGAGGAGTACGAGGTGATGGCCCGCGACACCAAGCTGGGGCCGGAAGAGATCACTCGCGACATCCCGAACGTCGGTGAGGAGGCGCTGCGCAACCTCGACGAGGCCGGCATCGTCTATATCGGCGCCGAGGTCGGCCCGGGCGACATCCTGGTCGGCAAGATCACGCCGAAGGGCGAAAGCCCGATGACGCCGGAGGAGAAGCTGCTTCGCGCCATCTTCGGCGAGAAGGCGTCGGATGTGCGCGACACCTCGATGCGCATGCCGCCGGGCGATTTCGGCACCGTCGTCGAAGTGCGGGTCTTCAACCGCCACGGCGTCGACAAGGATGAGCGCGCGACCCAGATCGAGCGCGAGGAGATCGAACGCCTCGCCCGCGACCGGGACGACGAGCTGGCGATTCTCGAGCGCAACATCTACGGCCGTCTGCGCGGCATGCTGCTGGGCAAGACCGCGGTCAAGGGGCCGAAGGGCGTCAAGGCCGGGGCCGAGATCACCGCGGAGGTGCTGGATCAGCTGCTGACCCGCGGCCAGTGGTGGCAGCTCGCGCTGGGCGAGGAGGCGGACGCGGCGGAAGTCGAGGCGCTCAACGGCCAGTACGAGGCGTCGAAGCGCCAGCTGACCCGCCGGTTCGAGGACAAGGTGGAGAAGGTCCGCCGCGGCGACGACCTGCCGCCGGGCGTGATGAAGATGGTCAAGGTGTTCGTCGCGGTGAAGCGCAAGCTGCAGCCGGGCGACAAGATGGCCGGCCGCCACGGCAACAAGGGCGTCATCTCCAAGGTGGTTCCCGCCGAGGACATGCCGTTCCTCGAGGACGGCACTCCGGTCGACTTCGTGCTCAACCCGCTGGGCGTGCCCAGCCGCATGAACGTCGGTCAGATCCTTGAAACCCACATGGGCTGGGCGGCGTCGGGTCTCGGCAAGATCGTCGACAAGGCGCTGGAGGAGTATCGCTTCAAGGGCGATATGAGCCCGGTGCAGGACGCGATGCGCATCGTCTATGGCGACGAGGTCTATCAGGACGCCACCGGCGACATGACCGACGCGGAACTGCTGGAGGCGGCCGAGAACGTCCGCGCCGGCGTGCCGCTGGCGACCCCGGTCTTCGACGGCGCCAAGGAATCGGATGTCGATGACTGGCTCAGCCGGGCGGGCTTCGACACGTCGGGCCAGTCGACCTTGTTCGACGGACGCACCGGCGAGCCGTTCAGCCGCAAGGTCACGGTGGGCTACAAGTATCTTCTGAAGCTCCATCACCTGGTGGACGACAAGATCCACGCGCGCTCCACCGGCCCCTACAGCCTGGTCACCCAGCAGCCGCTGGGCGGAAAGGCGCAGTTCGGCGGCCAGCGCTTCGGCGAGATGGAGGTCTGGGCGCTGGAGGCGTACGGCGCCGCCTACACGCTGCAGGAGATGCTGACCGTGAAGTCGGACGACGTCGCGGGCCGCACCAAGGTCTACGAGTCGATCGTCAAGGGCGAAGACAATTTCGAGGCCGGCATTCCGGAGAGCTTCAACGTGCTCGTCAAGGAGATCCGCTCGCTGGGTCTCAATGTCGAGCTCTTGGACAGCGATCCGGAAGACTAGGGCCTCGGGACGATCTGGGCGCGCGCGCCGGAATGGCTGCGCGCGCCTGAACCCGAATGTTTTCAGAGGGCTATTACAGGAGTTCCCTCATGAACCAGGAACTGACGAACATCTTCAATCCGCACCAGCCGCCGCGGACCTTTGACGAGATCAAGATCTCGCTGGCCAGCCCGGAGCGGATTCTCAGCTGGTCCTATGGCGAGATCAAGAAGCCGGAGACCATCAACTACCGCACGTTCAAGCCGGAGCGGGACGGGCTGTTCTGCGCCCGCATCTTCGGTCCGATCAAGGACTACGAGTGCCTGTGCGGCAAGTACAAGCGCATGAAGTATCGCGGGGTCACCTGCGAGAAGTGCGGCGTCGAGGTGACGCTCCAGAAGGTGCGCCGCGAGCGCATGGGCCATATCGAGCTGGCCTCGCCGGTCGCGCATATCTGGTTCCTGAAGTCGCTGCCGTCCCGCATCGGCCTGATGCTGGACATGACGCTGCGCGATCTGGAGCGGGTGCTCTATTTCGAGGCCTATGTGGTGATGAACCCCGGCCTGACGGACCTGAAGCACGGCCAGCTGATGAGCGAGGAGGAGTATCTCGACGCTCAGGACCAGTATGGCGAAGACTCGTTCCAGGCCGGGATCGGCGCCGAAGCGGTGCGTGAGATGCTGGCCGAGATCGACCTCGAGCAGGAGGCCGAGCAGCTGCGCGCGGACCTCGCCGAGGCGACCGGCGAGCTGAAGCCGAAGAAGATCATCAAGCGCCTGAAACTGGTCGAAAGCTTTATCGAATCGGGCAACCGGCCGGAGTGGATGATCCTGACCGTCGTGCCGGTGATCCCGCCCGAGCTGCGCCCGCTGGTGCCGCTGGACGGTGGCCGCTTCGCGACCTCGGACCTCAATGACCTCTATCGCCGGGTCATCAACCGCAACAACCGTCTGAAGCGCCTGATCGAGCTGCGCGCGCCGGACATCATCATCCGCAACGAAAAGCGGATGCTGCAGGAATCGGTCGACGCGCTGTTCGACAATGGCCGCCGCGGCCGCGTCATCACCGGCGCCAACAAGCGGCCGCTCAAGTCGCTCTCGGACATGCTGAAGGGCAAGCAGGGCCGGTTCCGCCAGAACCTGCTCGGCAAGCGCGTCGACTTCTCCGGCCGTTCGGTGATCGTGACCGGTCCCGAGCTGAAGCTGCATCAGTGCGGCCTGCCGAAGAAGATGGCGCTGGAGCTGTTCAAGCCGTTCATCTACTCGCGCCTCGACGCGAAGGGCCTCAGCTCGACCGTCAAGCAGGCGAAGAAGCTGGTCGAGAAGGAGCGCCCCGAGGTCTGGGACATCCTGGATGAGGTGATCCGCGAGCACCCCGTGCTGCTGAACCGCGCGCCGACGCTGCACCGCCTCGGCATCCAGGCTTTCGAGCCGGTGCTGATCGAGGGCAAGGCGATCCAGCTGCATCCGCTGGTCTGCTCGGCCTTCAACGCCGACTTCGACGGCGACCAGATGGCCGTGCACGTTCCGCTGAGCCTTGAGGCCCAGCTGGAGGCGCGCGTGCTGATGATGTCCACCAACAACATCCTCAGCCCCGCGAACGGCAAGCCGATCATCGTTCCGTCGCAGGACATGATTCTCGGCCTCTACTACATCACGCTGGAGACTCAGGGCGCTGAGGGCGAGGGCATGATCTTCGGCTCCATGGAGGAGATCGAGCACGCGCTGCATGCGGGCGCTGTCTCTCTGCACGCGAAGATCCAGGCGCGCATCGACACCGTGGACGAGAACGGCGAGCACATCGTGCGCCGGATCGAGACCACGCCGGGTCGCATGCGGCTCGCCTCGCTGCTGCCGAAGAACGGCAACGTGCCGGTCGAGGTGGTCAACCGCCTGATCCGCAAGAAGGAGGTGGGCGAAGTCATCGACGCCGTCTACCGCCACTGCGGCCAGAAGGAGACGGTGATCTTCTGCGACCGGATCATGACGCTCGGCTTCACCGAGGCGTTCAAGGCCGGCATTTCGTTCGGCAAGGACGACATGATGATCCCGGACGCCAAGTGGGACATCGTGAACGGCACGCGCGAGCAGGTGCAGGAGTTCGAGCAGCAGTATCTCGACGGCCTGATCACTCAGGGCGAGAAATACAACAAGGTGGTCGACACCTGGGCCAAGTGCACCGACAAGGTCGCGGACGCGATGATGGCCGAGATTTCGGCCGTGCGTTTCGACGAGGAAGGCCGTCAGCTGGAGCCGAATTCGGTCTACATGATGAGCCATTCCGGCGCGCGCGGCTCGCCCGCGCAGATGAAGCAGCTCGCCGGCATGCGCGGCCTGATGGCCAAGCCGTCGGGCGAAATCATCGAGACCCCGATCGTCTCGAACTTCAAGGAAGGCCTGACCGTGCTCGAGTACTTCAACTCGACCCACGGCGCCCGTAAGGGTCTGGCGGACACCGCGCTCAAGACGGCGAACTCGGGCTACCTGACCCGGCGTCTCGTGGACGTCGCGCAGGACTGCATCGTCAAGATCGAGGATTGCGGCACCGACAACGGCATCACCGCCGAGGCGGTGGTCGACGGCGGCGAGATCGTCGCCTCGCTCGGCGAGCGCATCCTCGGCCGCATTCCGGTGGACGACATTCTCGACCCGGCCACGGGCGAGGTGGTGGTTCCCTCCGGACACCTGATCGAGGAGCGTGAGGCCGCCGCGGTCGAGGCCGCAGCCGTGCAGTCGGTCAAGATCCGCTCGCCGCTGACCTGCGAGTTGCAGGACGGCGTCTGCGCCACCTGCTATGGCCGTGACCTTGCGCGCGGCACGCGGGTGAATGTCGGCGAGGCGGTGGGCATCATCGCCGCCCAGTCGATCGGCGAGCCGGGCACCCAGCTGACCATGCGCACGTTCCATATCGGCGGCACGGCGCAGGTGGCCGACCAGTCCTTCGTCGAGGCGAGCCAGGAAGGCAAGCTGGAGATCCGGAACCGGAACGTTCTGGAGAACAGCGACGGCGACGTCATCGTCATGGGCCGCAACGTCCAGCTTGTCATCGTCGATGAGAACGGACGTGAGCGCGCGACCCACAAGATGACCTATGGCGCGCGCCTGATGGTCAAGGAGGGCGACATGATCACCCGCGGCCAGCGTCTGGCCGAGTGGGATCCCTACACCCTGCCGATCATCTCGGAGAAGGCGGGCGTCGCCAAGTTCGTCGATCTCGTTCCCGGCGTGTCGGTGCGCGAGGAGACGGACGAGGCCACCGGCATCGCCCAGCGGATCGTCAGCGACTGGCGCGCCGCGCCCAAGGGGTCGGACCTCAAGCCCGCGATCACCCTGGTCGACGACGGGGGCGAGATGCTGAAGCTCGAGAACGGCAACCCGGCGCATTACTTCATGTCGGTGGACGCCATTCTCTCGGTCGAAGACGGCCAGAAGATCGCCGTCGGCGACGTCGTGGCCCGTATTCCGCGCGAGGGCGCCAAGACCAAGGACATCACCGGCGGTCTGCCGCGTGTGGCCGAGCTGTTCGAGGCGCGCCGTCCGAAGGACCACGCGGTGATCGCCGAGATCGACGGCTATGTCCGCTTCGGGCGCGACTACAAGAACAAGCGCCGCATCTCCATCGAGCCGATCGAGGAGGGCGCGGAGCCTGTCGAGTACCTGGTGCCCAAGGGCAAGCACATTGCGGTGCAGGAAGGCGACTTCATCCAGAAGGGCGAGTACCTGCTGGACGGCAACCCAGCGCCGCACGACATCCTGGCGATCCTCGGCATCGAGGCGCTGGCCGACTACCTGGTCAACGAGGTGCAGGACGTCTATCGACTGCAGGGCGTTAAGATCAACGACAAGCACATCGAGGTGATCGTTCGCCAGATGCTGCAGAAGATCGAGATCACGTCCTCGGGCGAGACCACGCTTCTGGCCGGCGAGCAGGTCGACAAGGTCGAGTTCGACGAGGTCAACGCCAAGGCCGAGGCCGAGGGCCGGGCCCCCGCAAAGGGCCAGCCGGTTCTCCTGGGCATCACCAAGGCGAGCCTGCAGACCCGGTCGTTCATCTCGGCGGCGTCGTTCCAGGAGACGACTCGCGTGCTGACCGAGGCCGCGACCCAGGGCAAGCGCGACAAGCTGATCGGACTCAAGGAGAACGTGATCGTCGGCCGCCTGATTCCGGCGGGCACCGGCGGCGCGACCCACGACATCAAGCATGTCGCGTCCGAGCGGGACCGCAAGATCCTGGCGGAGCGCGCTGCGGAGGCGGAAGCCGCCGCGGCCGATGCGGAAGCCGCCTTCGCCCTGGAAGGTCCGGCGGGGACGGGCGATCAGCCGGACTTCTGATTCCGGTTCAGACGCCTCGTTTAATCAGAATCGCCCGGCGCCCCGCGCGTCGGGCGATTTTCTTTTGGGAACGCCAGGTCGGCTCGGATACCGTCTGGCGAATCGTTGTTTTCGCGTTCCCGAATAAGGAAAGACCCGTCATGAGTCGCCTCGTCCTCCGCACCGCCGGCGCGCTTTTCGCCACGACCGCTCTGATGGCTCCCGCAGCAGCGGAAGAGCTGATCGACGGCACGGACCCCGCCGTAATCGAGAATATCGCGTCCGGGTACGGGTCGGCCTCCCTGGCGAAGGACGATTATGGCGACCCGATGATTGAGGGACGGATCAACGGGCTGCTCTACTACGTCTTCTTCTATGGCTGTGTGGAGAACAAGAACTGCAACGCCATTCAGTTCTCCGCGTCGTTCGAGAACCCTGAGACCGACCTGGGCGGCGTCAACGAGTGGAACAAGCACAAGCGGTTCGGCACGGCCTCGATGGATGAGGAAGGCGACGTCTCGCTGCAATACGACCTGAATCTCGCCTATGGCGTGTCCCGCGCGAATCTGGACGACACTTTTGATTACTGGCGCACCGTTCTCGCCGAGTTCGAGGATCATCTGGGCTGGTGAGCCCGCACGCGCCCGAAAAACCTGAAGGATTTCGCTCTCGCGCGTGTTGACACGCACCTGAGCGGCGCGTAAAAGCCGCGCCACTGCAGAGGACGACGTGTCCTCAGCGGAGAGAGATATAGCCTTTACTGGCGCTCATGATCCGGGCTGACGCCCCGATCCTCTGAAATTCACCGCCGCGACCGGGCAACCGGTCTCGCGGCGCTGCGTTCTTCGCGTATGCGGGGGGCGTTTTTGGGAAGACTGGTTGAACGGGGTGCGAGCCCAATGCCGACGATCCAACAGCTGATCCGCAAACCGCGGCAGGCGAAACCGAGACGTAACAAGGCCATGCATCTGGAGGCTTGCCCTCAGAAGCGTGGCGTGTGCCCGCGCGTTTACACCACCACGCCGAAGAAGCCGAACTCGGCGCTTCGCAAGGTGGCCAAGGTGCGCCGCACCAACGGGTATGAGGTGATCTCCTACATCCCCGGCGAGGGCCATAACCTTCAGGAGCACTCGGTGGTCCTGATCCGTGGCGGCCGTGTGAAGGACCTTCCCGGCGTTCGTTATCACATCCTGCGCGGCGTGCTCGACACGCATGGCGTCAAGGACCGTCGTCAGCGCCGTTCGAAATACGGCGCCAAGCGGCCGAAATAAGGAGAGGCGGAGATGTCGCGTCGTCACCGCGCTGAGAAGCGAGAGATCCTGCCGGACGCCAAGTACGGCGATCGTGTTCTGTCGAAGTTCATGAACAACCTCATGTACGACGGCAAGAAGTCGGCCGCCGAGCGCATCGTCTACGGCGCCATGGATCGCGTCGAGGGCCGCCTGAAGCGCGCGCCTGTCGAGGTGTTCCACGAGGCGCTGGACAACATCAAGCCCTCGGTCGAGGTCCGCTCCCGCCGCGTCGGCGGCGCCACCTACCAGGTGCCGGTCGAGGTGCGCCCCGAGCGCCGCGAGGCGCTGGCCATCCGCTGGCTGATCATCGCCGCGCGCGGCCGCAACGAGAACACCATGGAAGAGCGCCTCGCCGGCGAGCTGATGGACGCCGTCGCCGGCCGCGGCACCGCCGTGAAGAAGCGTGAAGACACCCACAAGATGGCCGACGCCAACAAGGCGTTCAGCCATTACCGCTGGTGACGACAGCTTAGCTGAGAGCAGGAACTGGACCTATGGCCCGCGAATATTCCCTGACGCGCTACCGTAACTTCGGAATCATGGCGCATATCGACGCCGGGAAGACGACGACGACCGAGCGCATCCTCTACTACACCGGCAAGTCCCATAAGATCGGCGAAGTCCATGACGGCGCCGCGACCATGGACTGGATGGAGCAGGAGCAGGAGCGGGGCATCACCATCACCTCGGCCGCGACTACCACTTTCTGGTTCCGCACCGAGGACGGCGAGACTCCGAGCGGCCCCTACGGCGACACGCCGGAGGAGGCCAAGTTCCGCTTCAACATCATCGACACCCCGGGCCACGTGGACTTCACCATCGAGGTGGAGCGTTCGCTGGCGGTGCTCGACGGCGCGGTGTGCGTGCTGGACGCCAATGCGGGCGTAGAGCCGCAGACCGAGACGGTGTGGCGTCAGGCCGACCGCTACAAGGTTCCGCGGATCGTCTTCGTCAACAAGATGGACAAGATCGGCGCCGACTTCTTCAACTGCGTGCGCATGATCAAGGACCGCACCGGCGCTACCCCGGCCCCGATCCAGATGCCGATCGGCGCCGAGACCGAGCTTGAGGGCCTGATCAACCTGATCACCATGGAAGAGTGGGTCTGGCAGGGCGAGGATCTGGGCGCGACCTGGGTGCGTCAGCCGATCCGCGCCGAGCTTGCCGACAAGGCCGAGGAGATGCGCGCCGAGCTCATCGAACTCGCCGTCGAGCAGGACGACGACGCGATGGAGCGGTACCTCGAGGGCGAGGAGCCGTCGGTCGACGAACTGCGCGCCTTGATCCGCAAGGGCACGCTGTCGATGACGTTCGTGCCGGTGCTCTGCGGCTCGGCGTTCAAGAACAAGGGCGTGCAGCCGATGCTGAACGCCGTCATCGACTATCTGCCCGGTCCGCTGGACGTGCCCGCCTACAAGGGCTTCAAGCCGGGCGACGAGACCGAGACCCGCAACATCGAGCGCACCGCGGACGACGCGCAGCCGCTCTCGGGCCTCGCGTTCAAGATCATGAACGACCCGTTCGTGGGCAGCCTGACCTTCACCCGGATCTATTCGGGCACCATCACCAAGGGCACGTCGATCCTGAACTCGACGAAGGGCAAGCGCGAGCGCGTCGGCCGCATGATGATGATGCACTCGAACAACCGCGAAGAGATCGAAGAGGCGTATGCCGGCGACATCATCGCGCTGGCGGGCCTGAAGGAGACCACCACCGGCGACACGCTGTGCGACGCGTCGAACCCGGTCGTGCTGGAGACGATGACCTTCCCAGATCCCGTCATCGAGATCGCGGTCGAGCCGAAGTCGAAGGCGGATCAGGAGAAGATGTCGCTCGGCCTCGCGCGCCTCGCCGCCGAGGACCCGTCCTTCCGCGTCGAGACCGACATCGAGTCGGGCCAGACCATCATGAAGGGCATGGGCGAGCTCCATCTCGACATTCTCGTCGACCGCCTGAAGCGCGAGTTCAAGGTCGAGGCGAATATCGGCGCCCCGCAGGTGGCCTATCGCGAGACCATCTCGAAGCTGGCCGAGATCGACTACACCCACAAGAAGCAGTCTGGCGGTTCGGGCCAGTTCGCCCGCATCACGCTGGTGATCGAGCCGACCGAGCCGGGCGAGGGCTACAGCTTCGAAAGCAAGATCGTCGGTGGCGCGGTTCCGAAGGAATACGTCCCCGGCGTCGAGAAGGGCATCCAGTCGGTCATGGACTCCGGTCCGCTGGCGGGCTTCCCGGTCATCGACTTCAAGGTCAAGCTGATCGACGGCGCCTACCATGACGTCGACTCTTCGGTCCTGGCGTTCGAGATCGCCGCCCGCGCCGCAATGCGCGAGGGCATCAAGAAGGCCGCGCCGAAGCTGCTCGAGCCGATCATGAAGGTCGAGGTCGTGACGCCGGAAGAGTACACCGGCGGCATCATCGGCGATCTGACCTCGCGTCGGGGCCAGGTGCAGGGGCAGGACACGCGCGGCAACGCCAACGTGGTCAACGCCTTCGTGCCGCTGGCCAACATGTTCGGCTACGTGAACACGCTCCGCTCGATGAGCCAGGGCCGCGCGGTGTTCACCATGCAGTTCGACCACTACGAGGCGGTTCCGCAGAACATTTCCGAGGAGATTCAGGCGAAGTACGCCTGATCCGAGAGGCATCCAGTTAGGGCGCGCTAAGGATAGCGGCGCCACCGAGACGACGGAGGGTTAAAATGGCGAAAGCGAAATTCGAGCGTAACAAGCCGCATGTGAACGTTGGCACGATCGGCCACGTTGACCACGGCAAGACGACGCTGACGGCTGCGATCACGAAGCAGTTCGGCGAGTTCAAGGCGTATGACCAGATCGACGCTGC
>QKHF01000046.1 GCA_003250135.1 Paracoccaceae bacterium
CACGACCGCTTTCAGCGCCGCCAGAACGTCCTCGCGGGTTAGGCTCATGCGTCGTCCCCAAGCTCGATCTCGCCGGTGACGACATGCTCGCCGTCGATCCCATCCAGCGTCAGCACCATGCGGGCGCTGACCGCGCCGCCCGACAGGTCGCCCGCCGCCTTCGCCTCGCGCACCGCCGTTTCGATATGCTGTTGCGAGGTGACGCCCACGCGCTTCAGGAACTTGCGCAGGCTCATGTTGAATGTCTCGTCGCTCATCTGAGCGGCCTCCCTGTTGATTGCTTGGCTTGAGACATAACGCGACCCATTCCGCGCTTCCAGTTCAGCCCGCCGGTTTGATCCGCGTCGACGTCGCATTCGGGGTGAAGAGCGGCGATCCGTTCCGAGTGTAGGAGGCGATGGCGGATTGCCCGGCCTCCGACAGCAGCCAGTCGATGAACGCCTGCGCCTCGACGGCCTTCACATGGCTGTGCCTCTCCGGGTTCACCAGGATCACGCCATACTGGTTGAAGAGCGCTGGGTCGCCTTCGTACACGATCTCCAGATCGCCCTTGTTGGCGAATTTCAGCCAGGTGGCGCGGTCGGTCAACGCATAGGCGCCCATGCCCGCGGCGACGTTCAGCGTCGCGCCCATGCCCGAGCCGGTCTCGCGATACCAGGTTCCGCTCGCGCCGCTTGGGTCGAGCCCGGCGGTCTTCCAGAGCGCCACCTCCTTCTTGTGGGTGCCGCTGTCATCGCCCCGGGAAGCGAAGGGCGCGGTAGCGTTCATGATCGCGGCCAGCGCCGGGCCGATCCCTACCGTTTCCTTCACCTTCGCCGGGTCGTCCTTTGGCCCGACGATGACGAAGTCGTTGTACATCACATCGAACCGCTCGACGCCCCAGCCGTCGGCGACGAACTTCTCCTCCGCCGGCTTGGCGTGGACCAGCAGCACGTCGCCGTCGCCGTTCTGGGCGTTTTTCAGCGCCTGTCCGGTGCCGACGGCGACCACGCGCACCTCGATCCCGGTCGCCTCGGTGAAGATTGGCAGGATGTGATCGTAGAGCCCGGAATTCTGCGTCGAGGTGGTCGATTGCACGATGATGAAGGGTTTGTCTTCGGCCGTCGCAGGCAGGGCTGAGAGGCCGAGCAATGCGGTCGCTAAAAGCGCCGATCTCAAAATCGATTTCATGGGTTTCTCCCTTTTCAGAGAAGCAGACGCCCGGCGACGAAATCCGCCGCTTCCTGCGTCTGGGGCTCATCGAAAAATTCGTCGGCCGTTCCGTGCTCCAGCACCCGGCCACGATGCAGGAACGCGACGTCGTCGGCGAGGCGGCGCACCTGCCCAAGGTCATGGGTGACCAGCACCACCGAGGTTCCCCGCGCCGCAGCCGCCTCGATCAACATCTCGATCGCCTGCGTCGCCTGCGGGTCGAGGCTGGCGGTGGGCTCGTCCAGCAGCAGCAGTTCCGGCTCCGCCGCAAGCGCCCGCACCAGCGCGAGTCGCTGCTGCTCGCCGCCCGAAAGCCGTCTTGCGGGGCGGTCGGCCAGATCGGCGAGACCCGCCATCTCCAGAAGCTCCATCGCGGCGTCTTCGCGCCCGGCGCGCGGGGCGCCATAGGCGGCCAGAGCGTGGCGGATATTCGCGAGGACCGACCGGCGCAGCAGGGTGGGGCGCTGAAACACCAGCGCCACCGAATGGGCCGGCGGCGCGGCGTGCTCGCCCCAGCATATCTCTCCCGCGGTGGGCCGGATGAGCCCTTGGACCAGTCGCAGGGTCAGGCTCTTGCCGGCGCCGTTCGGGCCGATCAGCGCCAGCCTCCGGCGGGGCGCGACCGTCAGGCCCAGCCCGTCGATCAGCCGCAGGCCGCCCACGTCATAGGCGACGCCCGACAGGCGGACGGGAAGGGCGCGCGGCGCGGGTTTCATCTTGTCAGCCTGTCCGATCACGGCGCTTTGGTCGAGGGCCATGAAGTTCATATCGCCGCCATCCGCCGACCGCTTGCGCGGGCGACGCCCACCGCCGCGTTCACCGCCACCGAGATCGCGATCAGGATGATCCCGAGCCCCAGCGCCATCGACAGCTCACCCTTCGAGGTCTCCAGCGCGATGGCTGTGGTCATCACCCGCGTCACATGCGCGATGTTGCCGCCGACGATCAGCACCGCGCCGACCTCGGCGATGGCGCGCCCGAACCCGGCCAGCGCAACGGTCGCCAGCGAGAATCGCGCATCCCACAGAAGCGTGCCGATGGCGGCGAACCGCGTCAGGCGCAGGGTCCGGAACAGCTCGTCATATTCCTCGTGCATGTCCTCGATAGTCAGGCGGCTAAGCGCGGCGATCAGCGGCGCGACCAAGAGAACCTGTGCGATCACCATCGCCGTCGGCGTATAGATCAGCCGCAGTGGGCCGAGCGCGCCCGCATTCGACACGAGGATATAGACGGTCAGTCCGACGACCACCGGCGGCAGGCCCATCAGCGCGTTCAGGACGGCGATCACCGCGCCACGCCCCGGAAAGCGCGAGACGGCGATCAGCGCGCCCAGCGGCGCGCCGAGGGCGAAGGCGATCAGCGTGGCGGTCAGGCTGACCTGCAGCGACAACAGGACGATCTCGGTCAACGCGGGGTCGGCCGAGATCAGCAATTGAAACGCCTCGGACAAAGCGGACGGGCTTTCCGCCATGGCGTCGATGATCCTCCCTGCCGCGGCGAAGGCGCGGTGTTTTCAACAGGATGCGCGCAGAACCGCATCCGGCGCAATCCCACGATCCGGCGCCATCCCGTATGGCGGGGGTCTTCCCCAATACGGCGCACTATGTTCAGATCGCGCCTGAAGAGATAGAGCGAAAAAGGCCGCCGACATGTCCAAACCGAAGATTGTCGTCACCCGCCGCTGGCCCGCCGAGGTCGAGGCGATTCTCTCGGACCGGTTCGACGCGACGCTGAACGAAGCGGATACGCCGATGGATGCGATTCAGCTGGCCGAGGCGCTGGCGACCGCCGACGCCGTGTTGCCCACCGTGGTCGACCGGCTGGATGCATCCGTGTTCGAGGCGGCGAAGGCGAGGGGAATTCGCGCTCGCGTGCTCGCCAATTTCGGGGTCGGCGTGAACCATATCGATCTCAGCGCGGCGAAAGCGGCGGGACTGGTCGTCACAAATACGCCGGGCGTGCTGACCGACGCCACCGCCGACATCGCCATGACGCTGATGATGATGATCGCGCGCCGGGCGGGGGAGGGCGAGCGAGAGGTCCGCGCCGGGCGCTGGACCGGCTGGCGGCCCACCCATCTGATCGGCGCGGACGTCGCGGGCGCGACGCTGGGCGTGGTCGGCATGGGCCGGATCGGCAAGGCGATGGCGAGGCGCTGTCACTTCGGTTTCGGCATGAAGGTGATCTTCCACAATCGCTCCGCCGTCGCCGACCCGGAGGTCCCGGGCGCGCGGCAGGCGCCCTTGGAGGAGGTTCTGGCCGAAGCCGATTTCGTCTCGCTGCATTGCCCCGGCGGGGCGGAGAATCGCCACCTGATCAACGCCGGGCGGCTGGCTTTGATGAAGCCGACCGCCTTCCTGATCAACACCGCCCGCGGCGACGTGATGGACGAGGCCGCGCTGGTCGCGGCGCTGAAGGCGGGCCGCATCGCCGGCGCCGGGCTGGACGTGTTCGAGAACGAGCCTTCGGTCCATCCCGAACTCCTGACGATGGAGAATGTCGCGCTCTTGCCGCATCTCGGCAGCGCCACCCGCGCCACCCGTATCGCCATGGGCATGAAGGCGTTGGCCAATCTGGAGGCGGTTCTGGAGGAGCGGGAGCCGCCGGACCGGGTGGTCTAGCCCGCGTCGCTCAGCGTCCGTCGCACCGCGTCCTTCCAGCCGGCGTATTTCGCGTCTCGCGTCGCCGCGGGCATCGCCGGCTCGAACCGGCGCTCAAGCGCCCAGCTGCGCTCGAACTCCTCGCGGTCGGGATAGACCCCGGCCGCCATGCCCGCCAGCCAGGCGGCGCCGAGCGCGGTGGTCTCAAGCACGGTGGGCCGGTCGACCGGCGCGCCAAGGATGTCGGCGAGGAACTGCATGGTCCAGTCGCTGCCGCTCATTCCGCCATCGACGCGCAGCACCGCTTCGCTTCCCGCCGCGCCCCAGTCGCTCTTCATCGCCTCCCAAAGGTCGCGGGTCTGGTAGCCGACGCTCTCCAGCGCGGCGCGGGCCAGCTCAGCCCGGCCGGTGCCTCGGGTCAGGCCATAGATCGCGCCGCGGCAGTCTGCATCCCAGTACGGCGCGCCCAATCCAGTGAAGGCAGGCACCAGATAGATCGGGTGGTCCGGGTCCGCCGACTCTGCAAGCGCTTGGGTCTCGGACGCCTCTTTGATCAGCGCCAGTCCATCCCTCAGCCACTGCACCACGGCGCCTGCGATGAAGATGGAGCCTTCCAGCGCGTAGGCGCGCTCGCCGTTCAGCTGGTAGGCGACGGTGGTCAGCAGACGGTTCGCGGAGGGCGCGGCGCGGGCGCCCGTGTTGAGCAGCGCGAA